>NZ_RCVI01000109.1:0-4819 GCF_003667455.1 Micromonospora sp. CV4
TCACTGCGGCCCGCTCGGGCAGGCCGGCCTTCTTCGTGGCGGCGATGATCGCCTTGACGTTGGCGGTCTGCTCGTCGTTGAGGTCGATGTGCGACTGCGGGCCCTGCGCCTTGACCGTCTGCACCGCAACGGCGGCGGGCTTGCCGTCGGTGGCGGGGGCGGCGTGCGCGGCGATCGGACCGGCGAAGACACCACCGGCGAAGGCGAGACCAGCAACGGACAGCATGCTCTTACGAATGATCGTGTTCATGAGGGTTGCTCCTTCGGGGGGTAGACACCACACGCGCCTTGTTCGGGGGAACGGCACGTGGGGTGCAAGCACCTCGTCCGGCGCTCTCATACACGGGGGAAAAGTCTTAAGGTCGGCGGCCTACGGGCGGGGGGCTCGTGGCGCCGGGTCCATGTGTAACGACCGCCGGGCCGGGGTCATTCCGGGGTCGGCCCATCCATCGGCACCCGGGTGGAAGTGGGGTGCTGGTGCAGTCGGCCGGGTCTGCAACGACCGCGCACCCACGGGGCATTCCAACCCGGCCTCGCTGTCATCCCAACCTCGAGGGGGTGAGGTGGCGAGGCGGTGGTGCTGCGATCGTCAGAGTATGTAACGACCCCGCGCCCGCCACGATTCCAGCCCACGGGTGCACCCGGCCACCGTCAAACCACCCCATAGCGGACAGGCGGACTGGGCTCGCGGGTCGGTGCGCGTCGGATGGGCCGTTTGCGGGTTGATCGACTCGGTATCGCCGATATCGGGGCATCCGCAAGCACCGGACACCGCAATATCCCTGATATCGAGTGGATCACCCCGAAGAGGCGCTCCCCGGGCGATCCCGGGGCGAGGTCGTCAACGAGCCCGATACCTCAGGGGCATATTTATGACTGACAGGTATACCGCTCACCACAGCCACCGCCCCCAAGGTGGTCGGGCCGTCGCCGGATCGAACAACCCGCCGGCGGATCGAACAACCCGCCGCCGGATTGAACAACCCGCCGCCGGATCGAACAACCCGGCGGCGATCCGCAGCACCGCCGGTCAAAACCCGCGGCAAGTCGAACAACCCGCCCGGGGATCCGCAGCACCGCCGGGTCAAGCCCGAGCCGGATTCCGTCAGCGCCGGCAAAATCCACCGCAGCGAGCCAGCAAGGACAGGCTTCCTCACGCAACCCGCCGACATTCGGCCACCCGGGAGCCCGCGACGATCAAAGGCCTGGAACAGGTCATAGGGTGGTCCCCGTGGCGACCCTTCTGCTTCTGCGACACGGCCGGACCACCGCGAACGCGGACGGTGGGCTGGCCGGCCGCCAGCCCGTCGAGTTGGACGAGACGGGCCGGGCCCAGGCGACCGCGGTGGGCGAGCGGCTGCGGGGGGTGCCGCTCGCGGCGGTCGTGACCAGTCCGCTGATCCGCTGCCGGCAGACCCTGGAGCTGGCGCTTCCGCAGGCCGCTCCGGTGGTCGAGGAGGGGTTGATCGAGTGCGACTACGGCAGCTGGGAGGGGCAGCCGCTGAAGAAGCTCGCCAAGGAGCCGCTCTGGCCGGCGGTGCAGCAGCATCCCAGCTCGGTGATCTTCCCGGACGGGGAGGCGATGGCCGCGATGGCGGCGCGTGCGGTCGCGGCGGTGCGCTCGTGGGACGCCCGGGTGAGCGCCGAACACGGGCCCGAGGCGGTCTGGCTGGCCTGCAGCCACGGTGATGTGATCAAGGCCATCGTGGCGGACGCGCTCGGCGTACACCTGGATCTTTTTCAGCGGATCGTGGCCGACCCGGCGTCGGTGACGGCGATCCGGTACACGCCGTTGCGGCCGTTCCTGGTCCGGCTCAACGACACCGGCGGCGACCTCGCCGCCCTGGTACCGCCGCCGCGCAAGCGGCGTCGGCGGGCGACCCGTGCGGGTGATTCCGACGCGGCCGTCGGCGGCGGCGCAGGTGCGTCACGATGACCGTGGCGACGCCCCCGCCCGCCAACCGCGTCGGCGGACGCCGGGTGACGACGGCGCCGGCAGGCGGCCGGAGAGCCGCCACGCCCGGGTGCAGCCACCGATACGCCGGGCGCGCCGCCGCCTGGGCGATTCGGGTCGGTGGGGTGCGCGATGCCATGGCGGGCCGGATAGGGTCGTGGGTATGACCCACCAGGTGCACGCCTTCGAGCCGCCGGAGCGGTTCGTCGCCGGGACCGTCGGCCCGCCGGGAGAGCGCACGTTCTTCCTGCAGGCTCGCGGCGGCGGCCGGCTGGTCAGCGTCGCGCTGGAGAAGGTCCAGGTGTCCCTGCTCGCCGAGAAGCTGGAGGAGCTGCTCACCGAGGCGCAACGGCGCTTCGGCGTGGACCTGCCCGAGCTGGCGCCGGTGGTGGGCGACAACGAGCCGCTGGACACTCCGGTCGACGAGGAGTTCCGGGTCGGGACCCTCGGGCTGGCCTTCGACGTGGACACCGCGACCGTGGTGATCGAAGCGATTGCCGCCGGCGAGGTGGAAGCCGAGGTCGAGCTGGGCGACGAGGTCGACGAGGACGACGACGAGGACGACGAGCCGGACGAGGACCTGGACCGGCTCCGGGTCCGGCTCACCCCGCAGGCGACCCGCCAGTTCATCGAGCGGGCCCGGCGCGTGGTGAACGCCGGCCGGCCGCCGTGCCCGCTGTGCGGCCAGCCGTTGGACCCCGCCGGGCACCTCTGCCCGCGGCACAACGGTTACCACCGGTGACGTCGTCCGGCCTCCAGCCCCGTCAGGACGGCGACGCCGCGCTGCGGCTGTTGCGTGACGGCGCGCTCGACCTCGAAGGGCGGCTCGTCGACGCGTCGAACACCACCCTGCGTGGCATCCTGACGCTGGACGACCTCTCCGCGCGCTGCGTCTACAAGCCGGTTCGTGGCGAACGCCCCCTCTGGGACTTTCCGGACGGCACCCTCGCTGGCCGGGAGGTCTCGGCGTACCTGGTCTCCCGGGCCACCGGCTGGGACCTGGTGCCGCCCACCGTGCTGCGGGACGGCCCGTTCGGTCCGGGCTCCTGCCAGCTCTGGATCGACGAGCCGGAGGACGCCGAGCCGCTGGTGGGGTTCGTGCCCGCCGAGGAGCTGCCGCCGCGCTGGTTCCCGATCGCGGCCGCCCGTGACGACGACGGCGCCGCGTACGCGCTGGCCCATGCCGACGACCCGCGGCTGGCCCGGCTCGCGGTGCTCGACGCGGTGATCAACAACGCCGACCGCAAGGGTGGCCACGTGCTGGTCGGCGCCGACGACCGGATCTACGGCGTGGACCACGGGGTGAGTTTCCACGTCGAGGACAAGCTGCGAACGGTGCTCTGGGGATGGGCCGGGAAGCAGCTGCCTCCGGACGCCGTGGAGATGCTCGACGGGCTCGCCGGCCAGGTCGCCGGGGCGCTCGGCGCGGAGCTGGCCGACCACCTGACGATCAGCGAGATCGCCGAGCTGTCCGCGCGGATCGACGTGTTGCGGCGGACCGGGCGGTTCCCGCAGCCGTCCGAGGACTGGCCGGCGGTGCCCTGGCCACCCATGTGATCCACTGTCATTTTGATCACCCGTGGGGCGGCCCGGGGCGGTCGTGGGGCTGGCTAGGCTGAGGCCATGGAGTCTTGGGCGGGACACGAGGTGCCACGGCTGCCGGGCAGGGGCAAGCCGTTGGCGTTGTACGACTCGGCGCGGCAGGGCGTCCACCCGAGTGAGCCGGCCGACGCGGGGAGCATGTACGTCTGCGGCATCACCCCGTACGACGCCACACACCTCGGCCACGCCGCCACCATGATCACCTTTGACCTGGTGCAGCGGGTGTGGCGCGACGCCGGCCGCCCGGTGCGGTACGTGCAGAACGTCACCGACATCGACGACCCGCTGCTGGAGCGTGCCGCCCGTGACGGCGAGGACTGGGTGGTCCTGGCGATGCGGGAGACGGCGCTGTTCCGGGAGGACATGGAGGCGCTTCGGATCATCCCGCCGGAGCACTACGTGGGCGCGGTCGAGTCGATCCCGGACATCGCCGACAAGGTCGAGGTGCTGCTCAAGGACGGGGCCGCGTACCGGCTCGACGACGGCACCGGCGACGTCTACTTCGACATCTCCGCCACCGGCCGGTTCGGCTACGAGTCGAACCTGACCCGGGAGCAGATGCTGGAGATCTTCCCGGAGCGCGGCGGCGACCCGGACCGGGCCGGCAAGCGCGACCCGCTCGACCCGCTGCTGTGGCGCGGCGCCCGCGAGGGCGAGCCGTCCTGGCCCGGCGGCGAGCTGGGCGAGGGCCGCCCGGGTTGGCACATCGAGTGCGCGGTGATCGCGCTGAACCTGCTCGGCGACCGGATCGACGTGCAGGGCGGCGGCAACGACCTGCTGTTCCCGCACCACGAGGCGTCCGCCGCGCACGCCGAGCGGCTCACCGGCCAGGCGCCGTTCGCCGAGCACTACGTGCACGCCGGGATGATCGGCCTGGACGGCGAGAAGATGTCGAAGTCCCGCGGCAACCTGGTCTTCGTCTCCCGGCTGCGCGCCGACAAGGTCGACCCGATGGCGATCCGGCTGGCGCTGATCTCCGGGCACTACCGCAGCGACCGCACGTGGACCGACGAGCTGCTGACCGCCGCTCAGGAGCGGCTGGCCCGCTGGCGCCGGGCCGCCGCCGCGCCCGCCGGGCCGTCCGGGGCCGAAATGCTGGCCGGGGTACGCGAGCGCCTCGCCGACGACCTCGACACCCCCGGCGCCCTGGCCGTGGCCGACCGCTGGGCCGACGCCGCTCTGTCGGGCGCGACGGACGACCCCGAAGCGCCCGCCCTCTTCGCAAACACGGTGGACGCCCTCCTGGGCATCCACCTCTAACCC
>NZ_RCVI01000108.1:0-4686 GCF_003667455.1 Micromonospora sp. CV4
AAGTGGTGGTGGGGGCGGCGGTCGGCGGCGGGGTGCCGGTGGCCGGCCCGGTCGGGGTCGAGCCGACGGTGGCGGGCGGCTGGTCCGGGGCGGTGCCGGCCCGGTCGTCGCCGGTGCAGCCGGCCAGCAGAGCGACCAGTAGCGCGATCGTGGCGCCGGTCGTCGAGGCGGGTCTCATGCCGCTCGGACGCGCGGCCGCGGCCGGCGGTTCCCTCGTCGCCACCCTCATCCGAACGGTCACTGTCGATGTCTGGGAGCGGTCCAAGCCTTCTCTTTTCGTCAACACATCGTTATATCTACATGCGTGACTACCCCCGTCACAATCTTTCCCCTTTCAGGAGGGCACGTGAAACGACCCCTCGCCGCCGTCAGCGCAGTGCTGCTCACCAGTGGCCTGTTGACCTGCGTCGCCACCGCGGCGCTCGCGGCTCCGCCCACCGCCCCCGCGCCGGACACCTCCGCCGCGCCCCAGGCGGCGACCGTCCTTCGAACGAACCCCGGCGCGGTCCAGGGTTCCAGCGCCGAGTCCTACCAGGTGCACAGCACCAGGGTCGACGCCTCCGGAGCCACGCACACCCGCTACACCCGGAGCTACCAGGGTCTGCGCGTCTACGGTGGTGACTTCGTCATTCACGCCGCGCCGAACGGCAGCTACGCCGGCAGCTCGGTCGGTCTGGCCGCGCCACTGACCCTCGGCACCACCGCCAGGGTCACCGCTGCGGTGGCGAAGAAGGCCGCCCGTGCCGAGTTCACCGGCAAGGCCGAGGCCGTGGGCGCCCCGGAGCTGTTCGTCGACGCCAGCTCCGGTCGGGGCAGGCTGGCCTGGGAAACCGTGGTGAGCGGCTGGCAGCCGGACGGGCAGACTCCGTCCCGGCTCCACGTGATCACCGACGCCACCACCGGCGGGGCCATCGGGTCGTACGACGAGATCGAGGCGGTGGCCGGCACCGGCAACAGCCTCTACTCGGGCACGGTCAGCATCGACACGACGCTCTCCGGCAGCACGTACCAGATGATCGACCCGTCGCACGGCAACGGCTCGACCTGCGACATGAACAACGGCACGTCGAGCTGCGCCACCTTCACCGACGCGGACAACACCTGGGGCACCGGAGCCAACTCCAACCGGCAGTCCGCCGCCGTCGACGCGCACTTCGGCGCCGCCAAGACGTTCGACTACTTCAAGAACACGCACGCCCGCAACGGCATCTTCGGCAACGGCACCGGCGTGCCGAGCCGGGTGCACTACGGCAACAACTACGTCAACGCCTTCTGGGACGGCTCGCGGATGACCTACGGCGACGGCTCGGGCAACTCCCGCCCGCTGGTCTCGCTCGACGTGGCCGCGCACGAGATGAGCCACGGCGTGACCGAGAACGTGGTCCCCGGCGGCCTCACCTACTCCGGTGAGTCCGGCGGCCTCAACGAGTCCACCAGCGACATCTTCGGCAACATGGTCGAGTTCTACGCCAACACCTCGGCCGACCCGGGCGACTACCAGGTCGGCGAGAAGATCAACATCAACGGCAACGGCACGCCGCTGCGCTACATGTACAATCCGTCGCTGGACGGCTCGTCCGACAGCTGCTGGTCCACCAGCACCAAGAACAAGGACGTGCACTACTCCTCCGGGGTCGCCAACCACTTCTACTTCAACCTCGCCGAGGGCACCGGCGCCACCGCGTACGGCACCTCGCCGGTCTGCGGCTCCGCACCCGCGATGACCGGCATCGGCCGGGCCAAGGCGGAGAAGATCTGGTTCCGGGCGTTGGACGTCTACTTCACCTCCAACACGTCGTACGTCAGCACCAGCAACCCGGCGAACACCGCCCGCGCCTACAGCCTGCGGGCGGCCACCGACCTGCACGGCAGCTGCTCGGCCGAGTACAAGGCCGTGCAGGCCGCCTGGACCGCGGTGAACGTGGCCGGCAACGACGCGCCCTGCTCGACCGGCAACGACTTCTCGGTGTCGCTGTCGCCGACCGCCGGCTCGGTGAACCCGGGCGGCTCGGCATCCACCACCGTGTCGACCGCCACCACCAGTGGCTCGGCGCAGACGGTGACGTTCTCCGCGTCCGGCCTGCCGAGCGGTGCGAGCGCCGCGTTCAGCCCCGCCTCGGTGACCTCGGGCGGCTCGTCCACCCTCACCATCAGCACCTCGGCGGCCACCCCACCCGGCACCTACTCGGTCACCGTGAACGGCGCGGGCTCGGTCACCCGGAGCGCGACCTACCGGCTGACCGTCAACGGCACCGGCGGCGGCTGCACCGCACCCGGCCAGAAGCTGGCCAACCCCGGCTTCGAGTCCGGCGCGACCGGATGGACGGCCAGCTCCGGCGTCATCACCAACTCCAGCGGTCAGGCGGCCCGCACCGGGTCGTACAAGGCCTGGCTGAACGGGTACGGCAGCAGCCGCACCGACACCCTCGCGCAGTCGGTGAGCCTGCCCTCCGGTTGTTCGTCGTACACGGTCAGCTTCTGGCTGCACATCGACTCGGCAGAGACCACCACCAGCGTCGCGTACGACACGTTGCGCGTGCAGGTGCTGAACTCGGGCGGGACGGTGCTGGCCACGTTGGCGACCTACTCGAACCTGAACAAGGCCACCGGCTACAGCCAGAAGTCCTTCTCCCTGGCCGCGTACGCCGGCCAGACCGTCAGCCTGAAGTTCACCGGCACCGAGGACTCCTCGCTGCAGACGTCCTTCGTGGTCGACGACACCGCGGTCAACGTCTCCTGACCTGACGTGACCTGCGGGCCCGGCGGCCACCCCTCACGGTGGTCGTCGGGCTCGCGCCGTTATGGTCGCGGCACTGGTGCGGGCGGGCGGGATCGGCGGCGCCGGACGGGGTGGCGCGGAGAGGAGCGGACGTGTCGGACGCGGAGTTGACCGTCGAGGTGACCGGGCCGGTCGCGACCGTGACGATCCACAACCCGGCTCGGCGCAACGCGATGACCGCCGCCATGTGGCGTCAGCTCCCCGACCTGCTCGACCGGCTGGAACCCGACCCCGACGTACGGGCCCTGGTGCTCACCGGCGCGGGCGACGCCTTCTGCGCCGGCGCCGACCTCGGCGACCTCGCCGAGCTGCTGGACGCCGGTGACGCCAGCATCGCGGTGGCCGCCGAGGAACGGCTGGCGCGCTTCGCCAAACCGACCGTCGCGGCGATCCGGGGCGCCTGCGTCGGTGGTGGCGCCCAGCTCGCGGTCGCCTGCGACCTGCGGATCGCCGCGGACGACGCCCGTTTCGGCGTACCCCCGGCCCGGCTCGGTCTGGTCTATCCGGCGCCGACGACCCGCCGGCTCGCCCGGCTGGTCGGCCCGTCCGCCGCCAAGCATCTGCTGTTCACCGCCGAGCTGATCGACGCCGAGCGAGCCCTGCGGGTCGGCCTGGTCGACGAGGTGCTGCCGGCCGACCGGCTCGCCGAGCGGGTGGACGACCTGACGGCGACCATCGCCCAGCGGTCGCCGCTGAGCGTCGCCGCCGCCAAGGAGATCGTCGACGATCGGGCCGGCCCCGCCCGGATCGCCTGGTGGCATCGGAAGGTCATGGCCACCGGCGAGGCCCGGGAAGGGGTCGCGGCGATCGCCGAGCGCCGACAGCCGCGGTTCGCCTGGCGTCCGCCGACCGGGGACTGACCCGACGGCGCGGTCGCGGCAGGCCGACTCCCGCCATTCGGCGATCTCGATCCCGGCTGGCACGCCGCCGGGGCGGTACGGCAGGCTGTCGGTCGTGCAGCGTGATCAGTTGCTTGCGGGCCGCTACCGGCTCCTGGAGCGCCTCGGCAGTGGCGGCATGTCCGCGGTGCACCGGGCGTACGACGAGGTGCTCGAACGGGACGTGGCGGTGAAGGTGCTCGTCGCCTCCGACGCCAACGCCCGGCAGCGGATCCGGGCCGAGGCCAAGGCGGCCGCCCGGCTGTCGCACCCGCACGTCACCAGCGTCTACGACTACGGCGAATCCAGGCTCGGCGGCGCCCACGTCCCGTTCGTGGTGATGGAGCTGCTCGGTGGCCACACCCTCGAACAACGGTTGGAGGCCGGCCCGCTGCCGCCCCGCGCGGGCCTGCGGATCTGCGCGGAGGTGGCGGCCGCGCTCGCGGCCGCGCACGCCCAGGAGTTGGTGCACCGCGACATCAAGCCGGCCAACGTGATGCTCACCCCCACCGGCGCGAAGGTGCTCGACTTCGGCATCGCGGCGGCCGTCGGTGATCCGGAGGTCGACTTCGAGGGGCGGCTGCTGGGCACGCCGGCCTATCTGGCTCCGGAGCGACTGGAGGCCGGCGAGGTGCTGCCGGCCTGCGACGTGTACGCCCTCGGCCTGCTCGTGCACCGGGTGCTCACCGGCCGGCCGCCGCGGAGCGCCGAAGCGCGGGCCGGGACGCTCGGCGTACCGGCGCAGGTCGAGCCCGAGCCGCTGCCCGAAATCGCCGGAGTGCCGGCCGAGATCCATCGGCTGCACCGCTGGTGTCTGGCCCGCGACCCCGCCGACCGGCCGCCGGCCGCCGAGGCGGCGCGCATCCTGCTCGCCGCCGGCGAACCCACCGCCGTCCGCGAATCGGCCGCCGTCCCGGCCAGACCGGAGGCGGGCGTCGAACCGGCCGACGCCGCGCCGCGCCGGTCCTGGCGTTGGCGGCGGGCACTGCTCGCGGTCGGTGGCGCGGTGGTCGCCGCGCTGGCGATGGG
>NZ_RCVI01000106.1:0-4680 GCF_003667455.1 Micromonospora sp. CV4
GGCTCAGCCCCGCCGGTCTCGGCCCCGCCCGCAGCGCCGATCTCCGCCCCGCCCGTCTCCGCGCCGCCGGCCGCAGCCGTTCCCGGGCCGCGGAGCGGACCACCCGGGGAGAGCGCACCGGTGTCCGCGCCACCCGCCTCTGCGCCGCCATCCGCCGCGCCGCCCGTCTCTGCGCCGCCGGCGGCCCGCCGGCCGCTGGCCGAGCAGGGCGACCCGGAGCAGGTCCTCGCGGCGTACCGGTGGCGGCTGGACCCGGTCACCCTGCGGGAGGAGCTGACCGAGCCGGACGACATGCGGGCGATCCGGCGGCGGCTGACCGAGAAGTTGGGCTCGGCCATCGACAACCGGGCCCGGGCGCGGCTGCTCAGCCTGCGGGCGGTGACCTCCCGCATCCTGGGCGAACTGGACGACGCGCTGGCCGACGGCAGGCTCGCCCTCACCTACGCCGAGGCCACCGGCGAGCTGCGCCGGACCGCGCTGGCCCAGGCCCGGCTGGCCCACGTGCTGCGCTGGCGCGGCGACTTCGCCGAGGCCGACCAGCTCTTCGCCAAAGCCAACTCGGTCGAGCTGCCCGACCGGCTGCGGGCCGCCCTGCACGAGCACGCCGGGCGCTCCTGTCACGACCAGGGCCGGCTGATGGAGGCCTGCCACCACTTCGAGCAGGCCCTCGACCTGCGCGGCGCCGGCGACGCCGAACTGCTGGACCGGATCCGGGTTGCCCTCGACGCGGTCGCCACCCGGGCCGCGGCGGACGGCTTCGGGCCGTACCCCCGGGGTCGGGACGAGGTGCTCGACCGCGACCGGCCCCCGATGCCGGGCCGGGACGGACCGCTGTGGGGGTACACCGACCCGGAGGGTGATCTCGTCATCCCCGCCCGCTACGCCGAGGCGCAGCCGTTCCACGACGGGTTGGCCTGGGTCCGCCGGCCGGACACCGACCGGTGGTCGCTGATCAACCTGCTCGGTACGACGGTGATCCCACCGACCTACCGCGCGGCGCGCCCGTTCAGCGACGGCCTCGCCTGGGTGGTCACGGACGGCGGCTGGACGGCGATCGACGCGACCGGCGAGGTGCAGGTGCGACCCAATTTCGCCGAGGTGCGCCCGTTCCGCCGCGGCGTGGCCGCCGTGCGGCGCGAGGGTTGGGGTGCGGTCGACCGGACCGGCCGGATCGTGGTGCCCACCCGCTACCACGGCTTCGCCACCGAACTGGCCGACGGGCAGCAGATCGACGGGTTCACCGACGAGGGCCTCGCCGTGGTCGACGTCGGCGGCCGGCGGGGCGTGGTGGACCGCAACGGCACACCGCTGGTGCCCCCGGCGCACCCCATGCTCGTCATCCACCCGGTGGCGTTCCTGGTCGGCGACGCCACCGGACGCTGGGGCGCGCTGGACCGGCGGGGCGAGCCGCTCATCGATCCGGTCCACCGCGACCGCGCCGCGGTGCTGGCCGAGATCGACCGGCTGCTCACCGACGCCAACCCGGTGCTCTGACCGGCGGTTCGGCGACTCCGAACCGGCGGGGCTAGGGTCGTGGCATGGAATTCCGACACCTGGGCCGTTCCGGCCTGTTGGTCAGCGAGATCTCGTACGGCAACTGGATCACCCACGGCTCGCAGGTCGAGGAGGACGCCGCGTTCGCCTGCGTGCGGGCCGCCCTCGACGCGGGGATCACCACCTTCGACACCGCCGACGTGTACGCCGGCACCCGGGCCGAGGACGTGCTCGGTCGGGCGCTGCAGAACGAGCGTCGCGAGGGCCTGGAGATCTTCACCAAGGTCTACTGGCCCACCGGTCCCGGTCGCAACGACCGCGGCCTGTCCCGCAAGCACATCATGGAGTCGATCAACGGCTCGCTGCGCCGGCTGCGCACCGACTACGTGGACCTCTACCAGGCCCACCGGTACGACCACAGCACGCCGCTGGAAGAGACGATGGAGGCGTTCGCCGACGTCGTGCACTCCGGAAAGGCGCACTACATCGGCGTCTCCGAGTGGTCCGCGGAGCAGCTGCGTGCCGCCCACCCGCTCGCCCGGGAGCTGCACATCCCGCTGGTCTCCAACCAGCCTCAGTACTCGATGCTCTGGCGGGTCATCGAGGCCGAGGTCGTGCCGGCGAGCGAGGAGCTGGGCATCGGGCAGATCGTCTGGTCGCCGATGGCGCAGGGCGTGCTGTCCGGCAAGTACCTGCCGGGGCAGCCGCCGCCGGCCGGTTCCCGCGCCACCGACGAGAAGTCGGGCGCGGGCTTCATCTCCCGGTTCATGAACGACGACGTGCTGACCCGGGTTCAGCAGCTCAAGCCCCTCGCGGAGCAGGCCGGGCTGAGCATGGCCCAGCTCGCGGTGGCCTGGGTGTTGCAGAACCCGAACGTGTCGTCGGCGATCATCGGCGCGTCCCGCCCGGAGCAGGTGCACGACAACGTCAAGGCGGCCGGGGTGAAGCTCGACGCCGAGCTGCTCAAGGCCATCGACGAGATCGTCGAGCCGGTCACCGAGCGGGACCCGGCGAAGACCGAGTCCCCCGCCCAGCGTCCCTGACGCCGGCCCCGGTCCGGTCCGCGCGGGTTCGCGCCGACCGGACCGGGTCAGCCCGGTCAGCTCCGCCGGAAGCCGGTCAGCTCCGCCAGAAGCCGGTCAGCTCCGCCAGAAGTCGGTCAGCTCCGCCAGAAGCGGATCAGGTCGAGGCCGGTGGCGTAGAGCCACGAGGGCAGGCCGAGCAGATCCCCGACCGCGAAGACGGCGTCGAAGAACCAGCCGCCGATGCGCGGGTTCCACAGCAGCGCGAAGAGCAGCAGGAAGCCGTACGGGGCGAACAGGTCGTACATCCGGCGCCACTGCGGGTTGAGCCACGGCTGGATCATGTTGCCGCCGTCCAGGCCGGGGACCGGCAGCAGGTTGAGCACGCTCGCGGTGAGCTGGAGGAAGGCCAGCAACGCCACTCCGGCCCAGAACTCCACCGGGCCGCCCGCCTCGATGCCGATCCGCAACGCCGCCACCAGCACCAGCGTGAACAGCACGTTGGTCGCCGGGCCGGCGAGGCTGACCAGGGTGTGCCGCAACCGGCCCGGGATGGCGTGCCGGTCCACCCACACCGCGCCGCCGGGCAGGCCGATGCCGCCGAGCAGCACCACCACCACCGGCAGCACGATCGACAGCAGCGGGTGGGTGTACTTCAACGGGTTGAGCGTCAGGTAGCCGCGGTGGGCGATGTCCCGGTCGCCGGCCCGGAAGGCCACCACCGCGTGCGCGTACTCGTGCAGGCAGAGCGAGACCAGCCACCCGGAGACCACGAAGACGAACACGTCGAACCGGACGCTGCCGTACCCGTTCCAGGCCAGCACCCCGCTGACCGCGAAGAGCGCGACCAGGCCGAGGAAGACCGGGCTGGGCCGGAACGCCGCCCTGGGCACGCCGAGCACCAGCCGCTCCCCGCCCGGCCGGTCGTACCCCATCACTCGGCCGTGGGCAGCAGGCTCATCCGGTACTCCACGCGGTCGTCCTCCACGAGCGCGACCGAGGTGACGCCGGACGCCGCGAGCTCCCGCCAGGACTGACCGATCCAGGATTCGGCGTCGGCCTGGCTGCCGAACGACTCCGCCGGTCCCTCGACCGTCTGGCCGTCCGTGCCCTCGTACCGCCAGCTCCACGCCATGCCGCGTCTCCCCTCGCCGCTGAAGTCCCCGTGGGACGAACCCTCGCCAGCGTAGTCGGCCCGACCCGGAACGGCCCCTCGCTCGCCCCGGCCGCGACCCACGGGCTGATCAACCCATCAACGTCGGCCGGTACGGTGGCTCGGTGCTGACACGGGGAGTGCTGCTCGGGGACCGGTACCGGCTGGACGAGCGGGTGGCGACGGGCGGGATGGGCGCGGTCTGGCGCGGCACCGACGTGCTGCTGGAACGCGAGGTGGCGGTGAAGGTGCTGCTGCCGTCGCTGGTCGCCGACCCGGAGTTCACCGCGCGGTTCCGGGCCGAGGCGCAGATGCTGGCGGCGCTGCGGCACCCCGGCGTGGTCGCGGTGCACGACGTCGGGCAGGCCACGCTCGCCGACGGCGGCCGGGTCGACTACCTGGTGATGGAGTACGTCGAGGGCGAGCCGTTGTCGGCCCGGGTGCGCGCGGCGGGTCGTCTGGACGCGGCCACCACCATGTCGGTGCTGGCGCAGGCCGCGGAGGCGCTGCACACCGCTCACCTCGCCGGCATCGTGCACCGGGACGTGAAGCCGGGCAACCTGCTGCTCAAGGCGGACGGCAGGGTGGTGCTGGTCGACTTCGGCATCGCCCGGTCCCGCAGCATGGCCGGGCTCACCGCCGCGAACATGGTGCTCGGCACCGCCTCGTACATGTCCCCCGAGCAGGCCACCGGGCAGCCGGTGTCCCCCGCCACCGACGTCTACGCGCTGGGCGCGGTGGCGTACTTCTGCCTCGCCGGGCAGCCGCCGTTCGACGGTGACAACCCGCTCGCGGTGGCGCTGCGGCATGCCCAGGACGAACCGGCGCCGCTGCCGTCGGACACCCCACCGGCGGTGGTGGCGGTCGTCACGCGGGCGTTGGCCAAGCGGCCGGCGGATCGGTTCGCCAGCGCCGCCGAGCTGGCCGGCGCCGCCGCCGACGCCCGCGACGCGACCCTGGCGAGCCTCCCGCCGGCGGCCCGCCCGCCGTGGGCGGTGGCCGCCCCCACCC
>NZ_RCVI01000324.1:0-4646 GCF_003667455.1 Micromonospora sp. CV4
GCACCACCGCGCCCACCACCGCCATCAGCACCAGCACGGAGAGCACCTCGAACGGCAGCACCCACGACCGGAAGATCTGCTCCCCCAGCCGCTCCGCGGTGCCGGCGCCAGCGCCGGGCAGCTCAACCGTGCTCCACCGGTACGCGTCGACCAGCAGGACGGTCAGCCCCAGCCCGGCGCCGCCGCCGATCAGCGCGGCCGGCCAGCCCGGCCGGTCCAGGTCGTCGGAGGCGCCGATCGGCGCCCGGGTCAGCATCACCGCGAACAGCAGCAGCACCACCACCGCGCCCACGTAGATCAGCACCTGCACCCAGGCCACCAGCTCGGCGCCGAGCACGAGATAGTCGCCGGCCAGCGCGCCCAGACAGACCACCAGGTAGAGCCCGGCCCGGACCAGGTGTTTCGTGGTCACCACCAGCACACCGGCGCCGACCGCCACCGCGCCGAGGGCGAGCAGCAGCACATCAGCGCCGGTCACCGGGCCACCCTCCCGGTTCGCGTCGCCGCGCGCCGCGCCGTCACGACGCCGGACCCGGGTCGGCGCCGGGCTCGGGGCGTACCGCCGGTGGGGCCGGACGTGCGGCGGCCGCCTTGCGCGCGGCGGCGGTCTCCTCCTTGGCCGGCTCGCCGTTCGGGTCGTGCGCGGGCGGCGGCGGGACGGTGGCCATCCACTGACCGAGGTGGTCCTTGTCGTGCAGCAGGTCCTTGATGTCGTACTCGGCGTACTCGAACTCGGGCGACCAGTAGAGCGCGTCGAACGGGCAGACCTCGATGCAGATGCCGCAGTACATGCAGAGCGAGAAGTCGATGTCGAACTTGTCGAGCACGTTGCGCTGACGGGGGCGGGCGGCGCCGGGCACCGCCACCTCCTCCTTGTGCGAGTCGATGTAGATGCACCAGTCCGGACACTCGCGGGCGCAGAGCATGCAGACCGTGCAGTTCTCCTCGGACAGCGCGATCACGCCGCGGGAGCGGGGCGGCAGCTCGGGGGCGACGTCCGGGTACTGCTGGGTGGTCGAGCGGCTGGTCATCGTCTTGAGGGTGACCGCCAGCCCCTTCACCAGACCCGCGCCGGGGAGGCCGCGCTCGGTGCCACCGGCCGCGCCGCCGTGCTCGCTGGGGTCGTTCATGTCGACCATCCTGCCCTGTGGCCCCCGCGCGCGCGACCACCACCCGTGGGTCGACGGCGGTACCGTGGTCGCGGGGAGAACGACGCACCTGGAAGGACCCGCCATGACCGCCGCGCTGCAGAGCGACTACCCGCCCGAGGGCGGGTGGACGACAGACGATCTGGATGCGCTGCCCGAGGATGGCCGCCGCCGGGAACTGCTCGATGGAGTGCTGCTGATGTCCCCCTCCCCCACCCGCACGCACCAGACCATCGCCGGCCGCCTGATGGTCGCGCTCGAAGCAGACTGTCCCGACGGGTACGACGTCACCCAGGGCGTCGAGGTGCGGATCAACCGCACCCGCTCCTTCATCCCCGACGTGCTGGTCACCACGGCGGCCGCGGCGGCGCGTGAGCCGTCGCGGTACGAGCCGCACGAGGTGGTGCTCGCCGTCGAGATCGTCTCCCCGAGCACCCGCTCGATCGACCGGGTGCTGAAGCCGGCCCTCTACGCCCAGGCCGGGATCCCGTTCTACTGGCGGGTCGAGACGGAGGAAGGCGCGCTGGAGGTCCTCACATACCGGATCGACGCGGTGAACGAGGTCTACACCGAGACCGGGCGGTGGACGAAGTTCGTCGACACCGGCGAGCCCTTCCCGATCAATCTGCCGATCAGCCGGATCACGCCCCGGAGCCGGTGACGCCGCCAGTGGGCGGGAGCATCTCGACGCCGAGCTGCTGGAGTAGTTGGAACAGCTCGTTGCAGCTCCACACCTCGACGATCCGGCCCGCCGCGTCGAAGCGCAGGAACGTCGCCCCGGAGTAGCTGACCACCTGCCCGGTCGGCGGCACCGGCCCGAACTGCCCCGCCTGGGTGCCGGCCGCCCGCCAGTGCACGGCCACCCGCTTGCCGGCGGCCACCACGTCCACGATCTTGTAGCGCAGATCCGGGAAGGCCGACCGCCGCTCCCGGTGCCAGGCCAGCGTCGCCTCCGGCCCGGTGCCGCCCAGCCCTGGGCATTCCTCGGCGATCAGCTCGTACGCGGACTCCTCCCGGCGGGCGTTCCACACGTCGGCGATGAGACGCCGGGCCGCCGCCTCCACATCCGTCATGCCGGCAGGTTAACCGTCGCCGTCGCACCGGGCCCGGTCCCGGCCGGGACGCGGGACCGCAGCCGGGATCGGATCGGGACGTGGGACCGGCGGTCAGGTTGGGCAGCGGCGAGCCGCCGGGCCGGAGATCAGCGAGGATGGGAACCGAAGACGATTCCGGACCGGGAGGGCGACGTGGGCGAGGAAACAGGCGGGAAGTACGTCGAGCCGGGCGGTGAGTTCACCCGGGACCAGCGGTACATCGCCACCCGGATCACGGCGGACGGGCGGGACGGGTACCCGGTGGAGCCGGGCCGGTACCGGCTGGCGGTCAGCCGGGCCTGCCCGTGGGCCAACCGCCTGATCATCGTGCGGCGGCTGCTCGGTCTGGAGGACGCCATGTCGATGGCGGTGGCCGGCCCCACCCACGACGCCCGCAGCTGGACCTTCGACCTCGACCCGGGCGGCCGGGACCCGGTACTCGGCATCGAACGCATCCAGGAGGCGTACTTCAAGCGCTTCCCCGGCTACGAGCGGGGCATCACCGTGCCGGCGATCGTCGACGTGCCGACCGGGCAGGTGGTGACCAACGACTACGCGCAGATGAGCCTCGACCTGTCCACGCAGTGGGGCCCGTACCACCGCGAGGGCGCGCCGCAGCTCTACCCCGACCACCTGCGGGCGCAGATCGACGAGGTCAACGACGTGGTGTTCCGGGACGTCAACAACGGCGTCTACCGGTGCGGCTTCGCCGGCAGCCAGGAGGCGTACGACAAGGCGTACCACCGGCTGTTCGACCGGCTGGACTGGTTGTCCGGACGGCTGACCAACCAGCGCTACCTGGTCGGCGACACCATCACCGAGGCCGACGTGCGGCTCTTCACCACACTGGTCCGCTTCGACCCGGTCTACCACGGCCACTTCAAGTGCAACCGGCAGAAGTTGACCGAGATGCCGGTGCTCTGGGCGTACGCCCGGGACCTGTTCCAGACCCCGGGGTTCGGGGACACCATCGACTTCGACCACATCAAGCAGCACTACTACGAGGTGCACCGG
Source organism: Micromonospora sp. CV4 (assembly GCF_003667455.1). Taxonomy (NCBI): domain Bacteria; kingdom Bacillati; phylum Actinomycetota; class Actinomycetes; order Micromonosporales; family Micromonosporaceae; genus Micromonospora; species Micromonospora sp. CV4. Next base: position 3,257 of record NZ_RCVI01000324.1, read on the forward strand.
GACATCAACCCGACCGGGATCGTCCCCCTCGGCCCCGACCTGTCCAACTGGCTCACCCCGCACGGCCGGGAATCGCTCGGCGGTCGCCCGTTCGGCGACGGGACGCCGCCACCGCCCCCGGCGGAGCCCGTCGATCCCGCGCACACCCCGCTGCGCTGAGCGGTCCGGTACGCCCTCCAGCGCGGCGGAGGTGGCCGGCGCTGGAGGTGGTCGTAAGACGCTTTCGAGCTGACCTACAGGGCGATGCGGACGGCAGCCGTGAGGACCAGCTGCGCGAGGGAGGCCGGCACCAGCACCAGCCAGCAGAGGCGTTGGAGCTGGTCCTCGCGCAGCCGCGGGTAGGACACCCGGAGCCAGATGATCACGAAGGCCACGGCGAAGACCTTGAGCAGCGTCCAGAGCCAGCCCAACTGGTCGTCGGCGAACGGGCCCTGCCAGCCGCCGAGGAACAGCACCGTGGTCAGCGCCGCGATCACCACGATGCCGACGTACTCGGCGAGCAGGAAGAACGCGAAGCGCAGGCCCGTGTACTCGGTCATGTACCCGAAGACCAGCTCGGAGTCGGCCACCGGCATGTCGAACGGGGGCCGGCGGATCTCGGCGAGGCCGGCGACGAAGAAGATGATCATCGCGGGCGCCTGCCAGAGCAGCCACCACGGTTGCCACGCCGCGACGATGCCGGAGAGGCTGAGCGTGCCCGCCGCCATCGCCACCGAGGCTGCGGCCAGCACCAGCGGCAGCTCGTAGCCGAGCAGCTGGGCCGCCCCGCGCAGCCCGCCGAGCAGGCTGTACTTGTTGGCCGACGCCCAGGCCGACATGAGCACCGCCACCACGCCGACGCCGACCACGGCCAGCACGAAGAACAGGCCGATGTCCAGCGGCTGCCCGACCAGGTCGTTCGGGCCGAGCGGGATGACCAGCAGCACCAGCAGGTAGGGCACCAGGGCCACCGCCGGCGCCAGCCGGAACACGGCCCGGTCGGCCTCACGCGGGGTGATGTCCTCCTTCTGCACGAACTTGACCCCGTCAGCCACGAGCTGCGCCCAACCGTGGAAGCCGCCCGCGTACATCGGGCCGAGTCGGCCCTGCATGTGCGCCATCACCTTGTGCTCGGCCTGCCCCACCAGCAACGGCAGGGTGAGGAACGCGACCAGCACGCCGCCCACCCGCAGCACCAGCTCCACCCAGAGCGGCATCAGGCCGTACCCCCGTCGTCGGTCCGGTCGCCGCGCGCCGGCGGGTCCGCGACCGGGTCGCCCGGGTTCGCGCCGGGCGCCGGTTGGTCGGACGCTGCCGGGCCGTCGGCGACGCCGGCAGACCGGGGAGTACGCGCCGGACGGGCCCCCGGAGCGGGCCGCGCCGGCCGCTCACCGGCCGGTCTGGCCGGGGT
>NZ_RCVI01000274.1:0-51217 GCF_003667455.1 Micromonospora sp. CV4
GGGCTCCGCCGCTGCCGGCTCCAACCTGGACCCGCGTGCCCAACCCCGCCCGGCCCGGCGACGGCTAACCCGGGGTCGGGCGCGGGACCGACGGTGCCGGTGGGTCAGAGGGTCTGCACGGTGGCGATGCGTTCCTCAAGCTGCTCGATGGTGGCCTGGGCACTCGGCGGGCCGCCGCAGAGCCGGCGCAACTCGGCGTGGATCTTGCCGTGCGGTTGGCCGGTGCGGTGGTGCCGGGCGGCCACCAGAGCGTTCAGCTGCCGCCGGAGCGCCACCCGGCGCTGGGCGGCACTCATTGGTGCCGGCGGCGCCGCGACGGGCGCACCGGCCGGCTGAGCGGCCCGCTCGGCGCCTCGGCGACGCTGGGCGGCGAGCTGCTCGGCCTGCCGCTTCGTCAGCAGCAGGGAAACCTGGTCGGCGGTGAGCAGGCCGGGTAGGCCGAGGTACTCCTCCTCCTCGGGGGTGCCCGCCTGGGCCGCGGTGCCGAACGACGCCCCGTCGAAGATCACCTGATCCAGCTCGGCGGTGGCGGAGAGCGCGGCGAATCGCTTCTCCAGCTCACCGCTGGCCTGATCGTCGCGCTGCGCCCGTTCCAGCAGATCGTCGTCGAAACCGTCGGATTCCTTGGGCTTGCCGAGCACGTGGTCCCGCTCGATCTCCATCTCGCTGGCCAGCCCGAGCAGGTGCGGCACGCTGGGCAGGAAGACCGACGCGGTCTCCCCGGGCCGGCGGGCCCGGACGAACCGGCCGATCGCCTGGGCGAAGTAGAGCGGGGTGCTGGCGCTGGTGGCGTAGACCCCGACGGCGAGCCGCGGGATGTCCACCCCCTCGGACACCATTCGCACCGCGACCAGCCACCGCTGCTGCGAGGCCGCGAACGTCGCGATCCGCGCGGACGCGCCCTGGTCGTCGGAGAGCACCACGGCGGCCTTCTCGCCGGTCACCTGCTCGATCAGCTTGGCGTACGAGCGGGCGGACTGCTGGTCGGTGGCGATGATCAGACCACCGGCGTCGGCCATCCCGGCGTTGCGCAGCACGGTGAGTCGGGCGTCGGCGGCGCGCAGCACCTGGGGCATCCAGTCCCCGGCCGGGTCCAGCGCGGTACGCCACGCCTGCGCCACCAGATCCTGGGTCATCGGCTCGCCGAGCCGGGCCGCCAACTCCTCCCCCGCGTTGGTCCGCCAGCGGGTCTCCCCCGAGTACGCCAGGAAGAGCACCGGCCGGACCACGCCGTCGCGCAGGGCGTCGGAGTACCCGTACACCGAGTCGGCGCGGGACCGCAGCAGCCCGTCACCGCCGCGCTCGTAGCTGACGAACGGGATCGGGTTGTCGTCGGAGCGGAACGGCGTCCCGGTGAGCATCAGCCGGCGTACGGCGGGCTCGAAGGCGGCCTTCACCCCGTCACCCCAGGTCCGGGAGTCGCCCGCGTGGTGGATCTCGTCGAGGATGACCAGGGTGCGTCGGGTCATGGTGCGCCGCCGGTGCACCTGCGGGGCCATCCCCACCTGGGCGTAGGTGATCACCGCGCCGTGGAAGTCGGCCGCGGAGTGGACGTCGGCGTTGCGGAACGCGGCGTCGAGTTGGATGCCCACCCGGGCCGCGGCCTCGGCCCACTGGTTCTTCAGGTGCTCGGTGGGGGCGACGACCGTGACCGCCTCCACCGTGCCGTCACCGAGCAGTTCGGCCGCGATCCGCAGGGCGAAGGTGGTCTTGCCCGCGCCGGGCGTGGCGACCGCCGTGAAGTCCTCGCCGCGGCGGCGCAGGTACTCCACCAGGGCCTTGCGCTGCCAGGCACGTAGTGCCGGGAACGTCTCGAGCACCGGCGTCCGGGCTGCCACGCGAAGCTCCTCTCCGACCGCACGACGGCGGACCCCGGGCGAGGGCCACGAGTATCGCCGCCCATGAAAACGCCTCCGCGCAGAAGCTGCCGCGAAGGCCGACTCAGCATAACCAGCGCGGGCCCAACGGCCCAGGCGACGCCACGCTGGTCACATCGGCCACCCCCGCCCGAGCCGTCCCGGAAGCCCCGGTTTCGCCTCACCACTCCCGGTCGGTGCGCGGATCCGCCCCGCCGATACGCGGCGGGCGCAACGTCGCCACCGGAGCGGACCAGCGTCGGCGCAGAGCGACCAGGCGCAGCCCGAAGACCAGCACGGCGGCGGCGGTGAGCGGTATCGGTCCGGTCAGCCCGGTGACGTACAGCAGCACCACCGCGACCGATCCGACCAGGGCGGCCACCGCGTAGATCTCCCGTCGCAGCACCACCGGGATCTCGGCGGTGAGCAGGTCCCGGCCGAGCCCGCCGCCGATCGCGGTGAGCATGCCGATCAGGCACGCGCCGACCGCGGGCACCCGCGCGTCGAGTGCCTTGAGCGTGCCGGTCACGGTGAAGAGCCCGAGGCCCGCCGCATCCAGCACCAGGACCGTGGTGCGTAGCCGGGCGAGTTGCGGGTGCAGCCAGAAGACGGCGAGCGCGGTGACCGCGGCGGTCGCCACGTACCGCCAGTCGGCGAAGGCCAGCGGCGGCACCTCGTCGATGACCAGGTCCCGGAGGATCCCGCCGCCGAGGGCGGCCACGAAGCCGACGAACGCGACGCCGAACAGGTCGAGCCGCTTGGCCACCGCGGCCGAGGCCCCGGACGCGGCGAAGACCGCCACCCCGGTCAGGTCGGCGACGAGCAGGGCGGTGGAGGTGGTCACCGCCGCAGGCTACGTCGCCGGCCGGAACGCCGGCCGCGGTTCACTCGCGGTACGAGTCGTAGATCTCCTTGCACTTGGGGCAGACCGGCGAACCCGGCTTGGCCGCCTTGGTGACCGGGAAGGTCTCCCCACAGAGCGCGACGACGAAGGTGCCCATCACGGCACTCTCGGCGATCTTCTCCTTGCGGACGTAGTGGAACATCTCGGGACCGGTGTCGGCGTCCTTCAGCTCCGGACGCTCGAGAACCTCTGTGCTCACGTCTGCACCTCCGACCGTCAAGTTTGGCAGGTCATCACGGCCGGGTCCACTTGAGGCCGGCCCGGGCCCGACCCCGTACCGTGGCCCACCGTGACTGACTTTCGCATCAGCTACGGCACCGAGGTGGCCGACGCCCTGCGCGACGGCCGGCCCGTCGTCGCCCTGGAGAGCACCATCGTCTCGCACGGCCTGCCCCGGCCGGAGAACCTTCGGGTGGCTCGGGAGATCGAGCAGGCGGTCCGGGACGCGGGAGCGGTCCCGGCAACGATCGGCATGATCGGCGGCGAGCTGGTGGTCGGCCTGGACGACGCGCAGTTGACCCGCCTGGCCACCGTCGATGGAGTGACCAAACTCTCCGTCCGCGACCTCGCGGTGGCGGCGGCGACCGGCGCCGACGGCGCCACCACCGTGGCCGCGACCAGTGCGGTGGCCGCCGCGGCCGGGATCGGGGTGTTCGCCACCGGAGGGCTCGGTGGGGTGCACCGGGAGGCCGCGCACACCTTCGACGAGTCGGCGGATCTGATCACGCTGGCCCGGACCCCGATCGCGGTGGTCTGCGCCGGGGTCAAGTCGATCCTCGACGTGGGCGCGACGCTGGAGCGGCTGGAGACCCTCGGGGTCGCCGTCGTCGGTTACCGCACCCGCCGGTTCCCCGGCTTCTACCTGACCGACGGCGGCTTCGACCTGGACTGGTCGGTCGACTCGGCGGAGCAGGTCGCCGCCGTGCTCGCCGCCCGTGACCGGCAGGCCGTGCACGCCGGCGGCCTGATCGTCGCCAACCCGCTGCCGGTCGACGAGCAGCTCGACCCGGAACTGCACGACCGGACCCTGTCCGACGGTCTGGCCCTGCTGGAGCGGGACGGGGTGACCGGCAAGGCCGTCACCCCGTACCTGCTGGCGCACTTCCACTCGGCCACCGAGGGCGCGAGCCTGGCGGTGAACGTCCGGATCATCCTGCGCAACGCCGACCTGGCCGCGCGGATCGCGGTCGCCGCCGCCCGCGCCAGCGCCGTCCCGGCATGACCCGACCGGCCCGGGTGGTCGTCGTCGGGGACGTGATCACCGACGTGGTCGCGGTGCTGTCCGGGCCGCTCGCGGCGGGTTCGGACACCGCGGCCGACATCAGCCTCGGCGGCGGCGGCCAGGCGGCCAACACGGCCGCCTGGATCGCCGCGCAGGGGGTGGACGTCACGCTCGTCGGCGCTGTCGGCGACGACGCCGCGGGGCGCGACCGGGTGGCCGAGCTCGACCGTGCGGGTGTCGACTGCGCGATCGACCGCGTCGAGGGCGTACCGACCGGCACGGTGATCGTGCTGGCCACCGACGGCGAGCGCACCATGGTGAGCCAGCGGGGCGCGAACCTGCGGCTCGGCGTCGAGCATGTCGAGGGGGCCCTCGCGGCGGTGCCCGACGCTGGGCATCTGCACCTGTCCGCGTACACCCTGTTGGACGCCGGGTCGCGCGGCGCCGGGCTGCGGGCGCTGGCGGCCGCCCGCGAGCGCGGGCTGACCACCAGCGTCGACGCGGCCTCCGCGGCGCCGCTGCGGCGGGTCGGTGCGGCGGCGTTTCTGGGTTGGGTACGCGACGTCGACCTGCTGCTGGTCAACGCGGACGAGGCGACGGTGCTGGCCGGCGGGCTGGACCCGGCGGCGCAGGGGCGGGCGTTGTCGGCGACGGCCCGGCGGGTGGTGGTCAAGCGCGGCGCTGCCGGCGCGGTCTGGGTGGACCGCACGGCCCCGGTCTGCGTGGCGCCGGCCCGGCGGGTGGCGGTGGTGGACGTCACCGGTGCGGGCGACGCCTTCGCGGCCGGTCTGCTCACCGCCTGGCTCGCCGGCGCCACCCCGACGGCCGCTCTGAACCGCGCCACCGACCTGGGGGCCCTGGCCGTCTCCACCGTCGGCGCCCGACCGCGGCCCTGACCGCTCGACGGCTCTGACTGCTCGGACCCTGGCCCGTTTCGCGGGTCAGGGTTCGACGTCGATGACCTTGTGCGGGCGTTCCTCGGCCGTAAGGCTCATCGGCGGGGTGTCGTCGGTGTGCCGGTGATGGAACCGGTTGGCCAGCCGGTGCTCCTCCTTCGGCGGCCGGTCGTTGGCCAGCAGCACGGCCAGCCATGGGATGAGCACCATGCCCAGGGCGCACAGCGGCAGCCAGAGCCAGAGCAGTGGGGCGTTCGCGCCGACCAGGATCGCGCCGAGAACAATGCACGCCACGCGGATGCCCATCATCAGGACATAGCGGCGCTGACGGCTGGTGAGCTGATCGTTCTGGCTGCGCGAGGCGTCGGTGATCAGAATCGGCTGGTACGCCTGACGCTTCACCATGAACCTCCTCAAGGGGATTACGACTCATCCTGTCACCGCAGAGGCTTGATCAGCGAAATTCGACTCATCGCCCTGCGTGTTACGCCCGTGGTACGCTCCGCCACGTGGGCAGCAGGTTCAGCTTCACCGACGAGGCGTTGGCCAACCTGAGGGTCTACGACGTCACGCCCGGGGAAGTCTGGGAGGCGCTGCACAGCGCCCGACGGGTGATCCGCCACCTGGGCGACGACGTGATGGTGGTCTACGCCGCCGCCCGGCGGGGCCGCCGACTGGCGGTGCTGCTCGCCGAGGCCGACGGCACCGACAACGACTGGGACATCCTCTCCGCCCGCGAGCTGAGCGACGTCGAGTCCAAGCGCTACGACGAGGCCGTGCGGAGATCTCGCCGATGAGGAGGCCGTGACGATGCACCGTAACGACGCGACCAAGCAGTTCCACAGCGGCGACGACCGGATCGCCGAGCTGATCGACGAGAGCCCGGCGGTGGACCTGCCCACCCCCGACACCGACGTGCCGATGGTGAGCCGGTCGGTCCGGCTGCCGCTGGAGACCTACGAGCGGGTGCGGGCCGCCGCCGACGCCCGGGGCATCGGGGTCACCACGCTGATGCGGCAGTGGATCGAGGCGGGCCTGGCCGACCTGGACGACTCGGCCACCGTCTCGCTCGCCGACGTCCGGCGCGCGCTGGCCTCGCTGGCCCACCCCACCGCCGCCTGAGCGACGACTCCGTCAGGTCAGCCGGCGGCCTTGGTCTTCGCCGCTGCCTTCATCTGCTGCTTGTACTCCCGCACCCGACGCAGCGAGTCGGCGTCGGTGACGTCGGCCACCGACCGGTACGCGCCCGGGTCGCCGTAGCCGCCGGCCGCCTCCCGCCAGTCCTGCGGGGTCACCCCGAACCGCTTGCCGAGCAGGGCCACGAAGATCTGCGCCTTCTGCTTGCCGAAGCCGGGCAGCTCGGCCACCCGGCGGAACAGCTCCGCCCCGTCGGCGACGTCGGACCAGAGCCGGGCGGCGTCGCCGTCGTAGCGGTCCACCAGGACCTGGCACACCTCCTGCACCCGGGCCGCCATGGCCTTCGGGAACCGGTGCAGCGCGGGCGGGGTGGCGAAGAGCGCGACCAGGGCCTCCGGGTCGTACCCGGCCAGCTCCGCCGCGTCCAGCTCGTGGCCGAGCCGCTGCGCCAGCACGTACGGCGAGGAGAACGCCTTCTCCATCGGCACTTGTTGATCGAGAACCATGCCGAGGAGCCTGGCCAGCGGGCTGCGCTCCAGCAGCCGGTTGGCCTCGGGGTCGATGGGCAGCACGAGCGTCATGTCACCATCCTGCCCCGCCGCCGCCCCGGGGTGAACACCGACGCTCCGGGTTCGATCCGGCGGGTGGCGCCGACGGGGAACGCGGCGGGGGGCAGGATGGCGACGTGGACGAACACGACATGCTGCTCTCCCCCGCCGGCGTCGACGCGCTGCGCACCGCGCTGACCCGGGCCGGCTTCACCAGCAACGGCATCGCCGGCCGGCTCGGCTCGCAGGCCACCGGAGGGGTCGCGCGCAACGACTACCGGGCGGCACTGCGCGCCACCGAGGACCGCGACCCGCTCGCCACCCTGATCCGGGTGTTCATCTGCGACCAGACCGAGTCGGAGGCGACCGTGGCCGCCGCGCTGGCGCCGCTGAGCGTGGCGGAGGCGGTGGCGGGCGGGCTGGTCGAGCGGCACGGCGACGGCCTGCGCGCCGGCGTCGACCTGGAGCCGTACGGAGACGACTGGTGGGTGCTCGCCGACGTGCCGGCCAGCGCCCGACCGGGCCGACCGCTGCACTCCGAGCACGTGCTCGGCATCGGCGGGGCCACCCAGACCCTGATCGGCGCGACCGTCCGCCGGCCGGTCGGGACCGCACTGGACCTCGGCACCGGCTCCGGCGTCCAGGCCCTGCACCTGGCCACCCACGCCGCCTCGGTGACCGCCACGGACCTCTCCGAGCGGGCCCTGCGCTTCGCCGCGACGACCGCCGCCCTCAACGGCCAGGACTGGGAGTTGCTGCGCGGCGACATGGTCGCGCCGGTGGCCGGCCGCCGCTTCGACCTGGTGGTGAGCAACCCGCCGTTCGTGGTCGGCCCGGGCACCACCACGCACGTCTACCGCGACTCCGGCCGGGTGGGCGACGCGATCGGCGCCGAACTGGCCGCCGCCGCCCCCGGCCTGCTCACCGAGGGCGGCACCATGCAGTACCTGGCCAACTGGGTGCACGTCGCCGGTGAGGAGTGGGACGAGCGGGTCGCCGGCTGGTTCGCCGGTACCGGCCTGGACGCCTGGGTGATCCAGCGCGAGGTGGCCGACCCCATGGCGTACGTCAACCTGTGGCTCACCGACGTCGGCGAGAGCGCCGACCCGGAGCGGATGGCCGCCTGGCTGGACTGGTTCGACGCGCACAAGGTGGAGGCGATCGGCTTCGGCATCGTGTCGCTGCGCCGCAGCGGGCACGCCGACCCGGTGGTCCGGGTGGAGGACCTGCGCCAGCGGGTGCAGCCGCCGCTGGGCGACCAGGTCGCCGCCTGGTTCGACCGCCAGGACTTCCTGCGGGTACGCGACACCGAGGCGTTGCTCGCCGAGCGCTACCGGGCCGCCGACGGCCTTCAACTGCGGCAGGAGGCCACCATGGGCGACGAGGGCTGGGCGGTGGACCGGCAGGTTCTCGCGATGCCGCACGGCCTGCGGTGGACCGAGGAGGTCGACCCGCTGGTGCTCGCCCTGGTGGGCGGGGCCGACGGCCGGCTGCCGCTCCGTGACCAGCTCGCCCTGCTGGCCGCCGCCCACGAGGTCGAGCCGGACGAGCTGGCCGAGGCGGCCGGGCCGATCGTCGCGCACCTGGTGGAGCGGGGCCTCATCGAGCCGGTGACCGGCTGATGCGGGCGGTGGTGCAGACGGTCGGCCGGGCCAGCGTGACGGTCGACGGCGTGGTGGTCGGCGCGATCGAGGACGGGCTGCTGGTGCTGCTCGGAGTGACCCACACCGACACGACGGAAACCGCCCGGACGATGGCGCGCAAGGTGCACGAGCTGCGGATCCTCGATGACGAGCGGTCCGCGGCCGACACTGGCGCGCCGGTCCTGGTGGTCAGTCAGTTCACCCTCTACGGCGACGCCCGCAAGGGCCGCCGTCCGACCTGGACCGCCGCCGCCCCGGCCGAGGTGGCCGAGCCGTTGGTGACGGCGGTGGTCGAGGCGCTGCGCGAGCGCGGCGCGAAGGTGGAGACCGGCCGCTTCCGCGCCCACATGCTCGTCGAGAGCGTCAACGTGGGCCCCCGCACAATCCTGCTCGACCTGTGACAGCGGGTCAGGAGAAGAGGCCTCGGCGTTGGAGGGACTGGCGGAGCCAGCCGTCGAGTTCGGCGGTCCAGTCGGTGCGGTCGGCGGTGGCGTGGTCGACCGTGAAGCGGCCGAAGGCGTCCCGGCCCTCGGTGAAGACACCGCCGCGCTTGTCGACCTCCAGCACCACCTGCATCCGCTGCGGGTCGGCGATGAAGGTGACCTCCAGCTGGTTGATCGAGCGGGCGTACTGCGGGGCAGGGCTGAACTCGATCTCCTGGTAGAACGGCAGCGTCTGCCGGACGCCGTAGATGTGCCCACGCTCCACATCGGCGCGCGCGAACCGGAACCCGAGCCGCAGCAACGCGTCGAGCAGCCGCTCCTGTGCCGGCAGCGGGTGCACCGCCACCGCGTCCAGGTCACTCTTGTCGACGGCGCGGGCCACCTCCAGCTCCGTACGCAGCCCCATCGTCATGCCGTGCAGGTGCTGCCCGTACAGCTCGGTGACCGGCGTCTCCCAGGGCACGTCGAAGCGGAACGGGAGCTCGTGGCGCTGCCCGGGCTCCAGCCGGAACGCGCCGGTGACCTGCTGGCGGTGGAACTCCTGGGTGGTGTCGTAGTCGTTGTCGCCGCTCTCCACCTCGACCCGGGTGACCAGGCCCAGTGCCACGTGGTCGATGTCGACCTGGTGGTCACCGCCGACCACCTGGATGCGGCCCTCCAACTCGCCGCCGGGTCGGCAGTTCGCGTCGGCCAGCACCGTCTCCACCGACGGGCCGCCAACTCCCATCGCCTGCATGAGCCGCTTGAAGACCACGTCGTTCTCCATCTCCTGTCACGGCCGACCGTGGGTGGCCGACCGTCGGCACGGTAACCGGGGCGGGCAAGGACACCGGGGCGACACACACCGCGCCCGCGATCCGACCGGATTCCTGTCGGGTGCCCGATCGCCTCACTCCCGTTTTACGCCCCGCCCGCCAAGCTGTGTGTCACACCGGCACCACTGGGCCGGAGACACGGCACAGACGTGGACACGGGGAGAGACAGAGATGGTCCTGCAGATGACGGAAAACCGGACGCGCCCGGCCGCCAGCACCAGCACCGACGGGGGTGTCGAGGTCCTCGTCGACCTGGACGCCACCGACGAGCGCGGCATCTCCACCGACCTGGTCCGGGCCTACCTCAACGGAATCGGCCGGACGAAGCTGCTGACCGCCGCTCAGGAGGTCGACCTGGCCCGGCGGATCGAGGCCGGCCTGTTCGCCGACGAGAAGCTCGCCACCTGCACCCCTGTCTCGCCGGAGCTGCGATCCGATCTGGAGCTGATCGTCGCCGAGGGCCGGGCGGCCAAGGACCACCTGCTGGAGGCGAACCTGCGGCTGGTGGTCAGCATCGCCAAGCGCTACACCGGACGCGGGATGGCGTTTCTCGACCTGATCCAGGAGGGCAACCTCGGCCTGATCCGCGCGGTCGAGAAGTTCGACTACGCCAAGGGCTACAAGTTCTCCACGTACGCGACCTGGTGGATCCGGCAGGCGATCACGCGGGCGATGGCCGACCAGGCCCGCACCATCCGCATTCCGGTGCACATGGTCGAGCAGGTCAACCGGATGGTGCGCGCCCGCCGCGAGCTGGCGGTGACGCTGGGCCGCGAACCCAACGTCGCCGAGGTCGCCCGGGCGCTGGACATCCCCGAGTTCCAGGTCATCGAACTGATCTCGTACGACCGGGAGCCGGTCAGTCTGGACCAGGCCGTCGGCGACGACGGCGAGAGCGCGCTCGGTGACTTCGTGGCCGCGGTGGACCCGCGCGGCGAGCCGGGTGACGCGGCCGCGCAGGGCGAGCTGCGCAACGAGGTGAGCATCGTGCTGGCCACCCTGTCCCAGCGGGAGCAGGCGGTCATCCGGCTCCGGTTCGGTCTGGACGACGGCCGGCAGCGCACCCTGGACGAGGTCGGCCGGGAGTTCGGCCTGTCCCGGGAGCGGATCCGGCAGATCGAGAAGGTGACGCTGCTGAAGCTGCGCGCGCCGGAGCGGGCCCAGCGCCTGGAGGCGTACGCCTGCTGACGCACCGGTTCCCATGGAAGGCCCCGGCGGTTCGCCGGGGCCTTCCATGCTGTTCCGGTGCTTGACTGAGGCACCGATCCGCGATAGAAACCACACGGTTATAAAACCAGGAGGTTATGCGCGGTGGGCACCGAACTGTTGGACGCGACCTTCGCGGCGCTGGCCGACCCGACCCGGCGGGCCATCCTCGCCCGACTCGCGGCCGGTGAGGCGACCGTGACGGAGCTGGCAGAGCCCTTCACGATGAGCCAGCCGGCGATCTCCAAGCACCTCAAGGTGCTGGAGCGGGCGGGCCTGGTCAGCCGGGGACGGGACGCCCAGCGGCGGCCGTGCCGGCTGGAGGCCCGACCGCTGCGGGAGGCCACGGCCTGGCTCGCCGACTACCGCGACTACTGGGCGGAGAGTTACCAGCGCCTCGACGCCCTGCTCGACGAACTCCAGGCCGTCGAACGGACCGACGCCGATCGCCGGCACGCCGCACGGGACGGGGCCGGCGGATGACCGGCGTCGACGACCCGCTCGTCGTACACACCGTGGGCGACCGGGAGATCGTGCTGAGTCGGCTGTTCGACGCGCCGGCCCACCTGGTGTTCGCCGCCTTCACCGAGCCCACGCTGCTGGTCCGGTGGTACGGCGCGCGCGGCTGGCGGCTGGATCAGTGCGACGTCGACCTGCGGGTCGGCGGGCGGTGGCGGTTCGTGTCACTGGGCCCGGAAGGGGCCCGGATGGTCCAGGCCGGGGTCTACCGGCGGATCGAGCCACCGCACCGGCTGGTCTGCACCGAACTCTTCGACGACCAGTCCTATCCCGGCGAGACGCTGGTCAGCCACGAGTTCACCGAGCTGGCCGGCCGCACGACGGTCACCACCACCCTGCGCTACGCCACCCCCGAGGGGCGGGACACCGTGCTGCGCTACCCGATGGCCCGGGGCGTCGGGCAGAGCTACACACGGCTCGCCGAGGTGCTGCACACGACCATGACGGAACGAGGAGAGCAATCATGAACTGGACGTTGGAAGTAGTGATCGTGCCGGTCACCGATCTGGACCGGGCCAAGAAGTTCTACGCCGACCAGCTGGGCTTCACGGTGGACCACGACACGGTGATCAGCGACGACGCGCGCATCATCCAGCTGACCCCGCCCGGCTCCGGCTGCTCGATCGTGATCGGCAAGGGCGCCGTCCCGGACATGCCGCCGGGCTCGCTCAAGGGCCTGCAACTGGTGGTGCCCGACATCGAGCGGGCCCGCGCGCAGTTGGTCGAACGTGGTGTGGACGTCAGCGAGATCCAGGTGCTGGGCGTCAACCCGAGCCCCACGCCGCACCCGATGGACAACGTCGGCTTCGTCTTCTTCGCCGATCCGGACGGCAACAGCTGGGGCGTCCAACAGATCTCCAGCCGCGCCTGACCGGCCACGCTCACAGGCGGCGGGGGCCGGTGTCCGGACGGGCGACCACGCCGCCCACCCCCACCTGCGCGTGCAGGACCGAGATGCCGTCCGGGCGGGCGAGCACCGGATTGAGGACCAGCGAACGCACCCGGGGCTGCTCGTCGGCCAGCTGACCGACCCGCAGCAGCAGGTCGGCCAGGGCCGCCCGGTCGACCGGGGCGGCGCCACGGTGCCCGCGCAGCAACGGCGCCGCCCGGGGCTCGTCGACCAGCTCGGCGGCGTCGCGGTCGGTCAACGGCACCGCACGCCAGGCACGATCGCCGAGCAGCTCGGTGGCGACGCCGCCGAGACCGAAGCCGACCACCGGCCCGAACGCCGGATCCTCCACCAGCTCCACCACGCAGGCGACGCCGGGCGCGACCATCGGCTGCACCAGCACGTCCGCGCCGAAGACCGCCGCCATCTCGGCATACGCCCGGCGGACCGCCGGCTCGTCGGCCAGGTCGAGCCGGACCGCGCCGAGATCGAGCCGGTGGCGCAGGCCGGGTGCGGCGGCCTTGAGCGCCACCGGAAAACCCAACCGCGCCGCCGCGTCGGCCGCACCGTCGACCGAGTCGACCGGCTCCGACGCCACCACGTCGATGCCGTACGCGGCCAGCAGCGCGGCCGGGTCGGTGGTGTCGGCACGCACGGCGGCCTGCGCGGCAGCCCGGTCGATCCGGGGCAGCTCGGGCGCCATCCCGGGCGGTCGGCGCAGCCACTCGGCGTACCGGTGCACCCGGGCGAGGGCCCGCACCGCTTCCTCCACGCCGCCGTACGCCGGCACGCCCGCCGGCAGCCGTCCGACCAGGACGGTCGCCACGGTCGGCTTGCCCAACGCGAGAACCGCCGGCAGCGCGGCGGTGACGTCGGCGTCCACGTCGGTCAGTTGACCGGGCAGCGGCGGGGCGAAGACGACCACCAGGGCGTCCACCCGCTCGTCGCCGGCCGTCTCGGCCAGCGCGGTCGCGAACTCGGCGGCGCCGGCGCGCGGCCCGACGTCGCGCGGGTACCCGTCGACGACGGTGAGGCCCTGCCCGGCGCAGGCCCTGGCGGCCAGGCCGGTGAGAGCCGAGGAGTTGCCGACCACGCCGACCCGGCCACCGGCGGGCAGCGGCTGGTTGGCCAGCAGCACCCCCACGTCGAGCAGCTCCGGCACGGTGTCCACCCGGATCACCCCGGACTGGGCGAACAGTGCGGCCACGGCCACCTCGTCCGGCCCGGCGGTGTCGCCCAACCCGACCGGGCGGGCCGGCGAGGCGAGCGCCACGACCGGTTTGGCGCGGCCGATCCGCCGGGCCAGCCGGGCGAACTTGCGCGGATTACCGAAGGTCTCCAGGTACAGCATGATCACGTCCGTGCCGGGGTCGTCCTGCCAGTACTGGAGCAGGTCGTTGCCGGAGACGTCCGCCCGGTTGCCGGCCGAGACGAAGCTGGACAGCCCCAGGCCGCGCCGGTCCGCCTCGGCGAGCAGCGCCACCCCGAACGCGCCGGACTGGCTGAAGATGCCGACCCGGCCGGCCGGCGGCAGCGCCGGGGCGAGGGTGGCGTTGAGGCGTACCGCCGGGTCGGTGTTGGCCACGCCGAGACAGTTCGGGCCGACCACCCGCATCCCGGCGGCGTGCGCCGCGCGGACCAGTGACCGCTGCGCCGCCGCGCCCTCGGGGCCGGCCTCCGCGAAACCGGCGGAGATGACCACCAGGCCGTGCACCCCGGCGGCCGCCGCGTCGGCCACCACCGTGGTCGCCGCCTCCGGCGGGACCGCCACCACCGCCAGGTCCACCGGCACCCCGGCGTCGACCGCCGACTGGTACGCGGGCAGCCCCGCCACGGTCGAGGCGCTCGGGTGCACCGGCACCACCGCGCCGGTGAAGCCGCCGTCGCGCAGGTGCCCGAGCAGCGCCGCGCCGACGCCCTGGCCGGTCGCGCTCGCGCCGTAGACGGCGATGCCGCGCGGGGCGAGCAGCCGGGCGATCGAGCGCGCCTCGGTGCGGTGCTCCCGGCCGCGCTGCACCTCCAAAGTCGCCTCGGTCGGCGCGATCGGGAAGGTGAGGTGCACCACCCCGTCGGCAAACTCACGCTGGACCTGGTAGCCGAAGTCGGCGAAGACCCGCAGCATCTGCCCGTTGGCCGGCAGCACCTCGGCGACGAAGCTCATGATGCCGTTGCGGCGGGCGGCATCGGCCAGGTGCTCCATCAGCACCGAGCCGATGCCCCGGCCCTGGTAGGCGTCCTCCACCACGAAGGCGACCTCCGCCTCCGGTGCCTGCGGGCCCAGCCGTTCGTAGCGGCCGACCGCGACGATCCGGTCGCCGGCCAGCACCACGAACGCCTCCCGGTCGCGGTGGTCGACGGTGACGAAGCGGATCAGATCCCGCTCGGGGATACGCGGGTACGGCGAGAAGTAACGCAGGTAACGGGTGCGCTCGGAGAACCGGCCGTGCATCGCCACGATGGCCGGCGCGTCATCCGGCCCAATCGGTCGCAACTGGACGGTGCTGCCGTCGCTGAGCAACACGTCCAACGGCTGGTCCACGGTGGTCACCGGCGCGGTCTCCCCCCGGCCCGGCTCAGTCCCGCGGATCGTGCGGGTCGAGCCCGAGCAGCGGAAAGACCGTCTTGCGGGTGGCGGCGATCGCCCGGTCCACCGCGTTCGGCTCGCCCGTCGGCTGCCACGGCTCATACGACGGGTCCGCGTCGTCGGTCATCCGCAGCGGCACCTCCCGACCCGGATGACGGGCCGCGGCCAACTCCCGCCAGGCCGCCGGGGTGAGGGTGGCCGGGTCGACCGGATCGCCGGTTGCCACGGCCAGCAGGTGGCTCCAGGCCCGAGGCACCACCTCGACCAGCGCGTACCCGCCACCGCCGGTGGCGACCCAGCGGCCGTCGCACAGCTCGTCGGCGAGCGCCCGCAACGCCACGTAGGTGGCCCGCTGCCCGTCCACCGTCAGGTTCAGGTCGGCGAGCGGATCCAGCCGGTGCCCGTCGGCGCCGCACTGGCTGACCAACACCTGCGGCCGGAACGCGCGCAGCACCGACGGCACGATCGCGTGAAACGCCCGCTGCCAGCCCGTGTCGTCGACGCCCGGCGGCAGGGGCATGTTGACCGCGGTGCCCTGCGCGCCCGGCCCACCCGTCTCGTCCGGAAAACCGGTGCCCGGGAAGAGCGCGAGCGGGGTCTCGTGCACGCTGACCGTGAGCACCCGGGGATCGTCCCAGAAGATCTGCTGCACCCCGTCGCCGTGATGCACGTCCACGTCCACGTACGCGATCCGCTCGGCGCCCAGGTCGAGCAGGCGGGCGATGGCCACCGCCGGGTCGTTGTAGACGCAGAAGCCGGAGGCTCGGGCGGGCATCGCGTGGTGCAGGCCACCCGCCACGTTCACCGCCCGCCGGGCGCCGCCCCGCCAGACCGCCTCGGCGGCGGCCACCGTGGCGCCGGCGATCAGCGCGCTGGACTCGTGCATCCCTTCGAAGACCGGGTTGTCGGAGGTGCCCAGCCCGTACCCCGCGAAGAGCGGGTCGCGCGGCGCGGCGCGCACCGCGGCCAGGTAGGCCGGGTGGTGCACCCGGGTGAGCAGGGCGTCGTCGGCGGGCTCCGGCTTGACCAGGCGGACCCCGGGGCGGTCCAGGATGCCCAGCTCGCGGGCGAGCGCGACGGTCAACTCCACCCGGACCGGGTCGAGCGGATGGTCACCCATGTCGTAGGCGAGCAGCGACTCGTCCCACACCACCACCGTGTCGTCGGACATGGGCCCATCGTCGCACGAGGACCGTCCGCACGCGCTGGTCAGCGGCCGGGTGTCGGACCCGAGGCGACGGGCCGGCCCGGGTCGGCCACCCAGTTGCTCCACGATCCGACGTAGAGCGCCGCGTCCGGTCGGCCCGCCAGGTGCAGGGCGAGCACGGCCTGCGCGGCGGTCACCCCGGAGCCGCAGTACGCCCCCACCGACCGCTCCCCGGTCACGCCGGCGGCCGCGAACCGTTTCCGAAGCACGTCGGCCGCCGGGAAGCGCCCGTCCGGGCCGACGTACGTCCCGGCGGGCAGGTTCACCGCGCCCGGGACGTGCCCGGCGACCGGATCGATCGGCTCGACCTCACCCCGGTAGCGGGGCTCGGCCCGCACGTCGAGCAGCACGGCATCGTCCGCCGCCGCCAGCGCGGCGGCCCGCCCGGCGTCGAGCACCGGCAGGTCGCCGGGGCGCACCTCGACGTCGCCGGGGACCGGGGTGGGCGCCGCGGTGGAGACGGGTTGACCCGCGGCGACCCAGGCCGGATAGCCACCGTGCAGCAGGCGGACCGGTCGGTGCCCCGCCCAGCGCAGCGTCCACCAGGCCCGGGCGGCGGCCAACCCGTCGCCGCCGTCGTACACCACCACGGGGTGACCCGCCCGGACGCCGGCGGCCCGCAGCGCGGCCTGCAACGCGGCCGGGTCGGGCAGCGGATGCCGGCCGCCGGCGCCGGGCGGCCCGCAGAGCGCGGTGTCCAGGTCGACGAAGACCGCGCCGGGCACGTGACCGGCGAGGTAATCGTCGCGGCCGGGCGGACCGGTGAGCCGCCAGCGGACGTCGAGCAGGGTGGGCGGATCAGCGCGGTCGAGCTCGGCGGCGAGCCGGTCGGCCTCGACCAGCGGCTCCTGGGTACCGGACATGCCGACCATCCAACACCATCCGGGTCGTCGGCTCGCGGCTCGGCGGCGGTCGATCGCCGTTCTGCGAGGTACCATCGTGCACCGGAGGGCCGCTGACGTCATGAAGTCTCACGACCTGGTCGACACGACCGAAATGTACCTGCGCACCATCCTCGAGTTGGAGGAGGAGGGTGTGCCGCCGCTGCGCGCGCGGATCGCCGAGCGTCTGAAGCAGAGCGGCCCCACCGTGAGCCAGACCGTCGCCCGGATGGAGCGTGACGGCCTGCTCACCGTCGAGGGCGACCGGCACCTGATGCTCACCGCGCAGGGTCGCGGCAGCGCCGTGTCCGTGATGCGCAAGCACCGCCTCGCCGAGCTGCTGCTGGTCAACGTCATCGGGATGCCCTACGAGGAGGCCCACGAAGAGGCCTGCCGGTGGGAGCACGTGATGAGCGACGCCGTGGAGAAGCGGGTGTACGACCTGCTCAACCGGCCGACCCGCTCCCCGTACGGCAACCCGATCCCGGGGCTGGAGGAGCTGGGCTCGCCCGAGCCGGAGACCACCGAAGCCGGCGAGGGCGAGCGCAACCTGGCCTTCCCCGGCCTCTCCGGGCCGGTCGTGGTGCGCCGGATCTGCGAGAGCGTGCAGACCAACGCCGACGTGCTGCGTCAGCTGCACGCCGCCGGTGTCGACCCGGGCGCCACGGTGACCGTGGCCCAGGAACGCGACGGGGTGTCGATCGACCGCTCCGGTGACCGCGTCCGGCTGCCCCGCGAGGTCGCGTCCCGGGTCTTCGTCGCGGCCAACTGACCAACCGCCGGCCAGGAGGGCCGGCACCGGGCGTCACAGCGCCCGGGTGTCGACCTTCTTGGCCAGTGCGACCAGGTCACCGGTCACCTTCTCGACCGCCGAACGCTCGGCGCCGCGCGCCGCCGTCCAGCTCAGCGTGGCCAGCCGTCCCTCGGTGGTCAGCCACCCCACCTCGGCGACCGGCCCGTGCCCGCTCGCGGCGGCGAGGGTCCGCCGGTACGCCTGCTGACCCACCGCGGTGACCTTCGCCGCCTTGTCGGGCACCACGTCCGCGCCGAAGGTGGTCTTGTCGATCTTGGCGTCGGTCACGCTCAGCGTCAGCTCCGGCAGCGTCGCGCGTTCGGTCCGGACGACGCAGGTGTACGTGTCGCCCCGCTCGCTGGCGGCGGCCACGTCGAAGCGCACCTTGACCAGCTGCTCGATGACGGTGAAGTCCAGCAGGCGGCAGGCGCCACCCGACGACGCCGCCGCCACGTCCACCGCGATCGGCGCCGGCGGTGGCACCGCCACCGGCTCGACCTCGGCGGCGCAGCCGCTCACCAGCAGCCCCGCCAGCCCGGCGACCACGATCCGCCCGCGCACGCTCCACCCTCTCGCCGACCGACGGCGGAAGGTGCCCGCCGGATGTCCGTCGGACACCGTACGGGGTGTCCGGGCCCGGCGGAAGCCCTCGTTCGGCGGGTCCGCCGGCGACCCACCAATGTTCATCCGGCGGGCGGGTCGTCCACGTACGGGCAGTGCCGGCAGCCGCGTCCGCAGCAGGTGCCCCGGCGGGCCAGGAAACCGGCGCTGAGCACGAACAGCCCGGACGCGGGGTCGAGGTACCCGGCCTCTCCGGCGGCCAGCGCGGCCGTGTGCGCGGCGAGAATCCGGGACCGGTCGGGGTGCTCGGGCGGCAGCCGGGACGGGTGCGGCTCGGTGAGCGGCCGGTCCGCCAGGGGTCGTCGCTCTCCGGTCACCGCAGCAGTCTAGGGACGTCGTCCGGGTGGCATCGGCACCCGCCTCACCCGTGCCGGGCCAGCGCGGCGGCCACCTCGTCCCGTCCGGCACCAACGGCGAGCAGCAGGCGCAGCAGCACCCGCGCCTTGTACGGGTCGAGCAACCCACCGTTGAGCAGCCCGCGCCGTTGCAGGTCGGTCTCCGAGCCGACCGCCCCGTACGTGTGCCGCAGCACCGAACCCGCCCCGGACCGGGAGGTGAGCACCACCGGCATCCGGTCGGCGAGGGCCCCGAGCACCGGGGCGAGGGCGGCGGGCACGTGTCCCACTCCGAAGCCGGCCACCACCAGGCCCTGATGGGTGTCGGCCAGCCCGTCCAGCAGCAGCCCGTCATCCTCCAGCGTCACCACGTACAGGGCCACCCGGGTCGCGTCGAGCCGGGCCGGGTCGACCGGCGGCAGCGGCTCGTACCGCCGCGGCCGGGTCAGCACCCGCACCTCCCCCTCGATGACCTGCCCGATCGGGCCGGCGTTCGGCGCGGTGAAGGTGGCGGTGCTGGTGCTGTGTGTCTTGCGCAGCCAGCGGGCGGCGTGCACCTCGTCATTGACGGCGACCAGCACACCGAGGTCACGGGCGGCCGGCGCGGCGGCCACCCGAAGCGCCGCGAGCAGGTTGGCCGGCCCGTCCGCGCCGGCCAGGGTGGGATTGCGCATCGCGCCGGTGAACACCAGCGGGGCGGCGTGCGGCCAAACCAGGTCGGCCAGGAACGCCGTCTCCTCCAGCGTGTCGGTGCCCTGGGTGACCACCACGCCGATCGCGCCGCCGGTCACCGCCCGGGACGCCTCCGCGACCACGTCGAGCAGGTGGCGACCGGTGAGGTTGGCGCTGGGCACCGCGTGGGTGTCCCGCACGTCCACGGGCACGCCCAGCCCGGCGAGGCCGGGCACGCCGGCGGTGAGGTCCGCGCCGGTGAGCCGGGTGACCACGCCCGGACGGCCGGCGTCGACGCCGCCCATCGCGATGGTGCCACCGAGGGTGATCAGGGCGATGGACACGCGTGGACCTTCCTTTCGCCGTCGAGGGGCCGCGGCCCTGGGACCGTACCCGCTCCGTCGAGCGGGCCGGGGACCCGACCGGGCGGCGCGAAAAGCGGTGTCGTGTGCGAACGCGGCCCCGATAGGGTCCCCGGGCCGTCGGCCGGCGGCACGCGTGACCGCACAGACAGGCTGTGACCGTGACCCAGCAGGTGGCCCAGGCTCCAACGACCCCGACCGGGCCCGGCCCGTCGCTCTGGCGCAGCAGGAACTTCCTCCTGCTCTGGGGCGGTCAGACGGTCAGCGAGCTGGGCACCCGGATCGCCAACGTGGCGGTGCCGCTGCTCGCCGCCAACGTCCTGGACGCCAGCGTCTTCCAGGTCTCCCTGCTGACCGTCCTGGCCTGGCTGCCGTATCTGCTCTTTTCCCTGCCGGCGGGCATCCTCGCCGACCGGCTCGACCAGCGGCGGCTGATGATCGCGTGTGACCTGGGTCGGGCCGCGCTCATGCTGTCGCTGCCGGTGGCCGCCCTGATCGGCAAGCTCACCCTGCCCTTCCTGTACGTGGTGGTCGGGCTCGGCGGGGTGCTGACCGTGCTGTTCACCGTGGCGTACAAGAGCCTGCTGCCCCGGCTGGTGCCGGCGGACCTGCTGGTCGACGGCAACGCGAAGCTCACCATCAGCGAGGATGCCGCCGAACTCGTCGGCCCGACGGTCAGCGGCGTCCTGATCGGACTGGTCGGCGCCGCCCGGGCGTTCCTGACCAACGGGTTCGCCTTCCTGGTCAGCGCGCTGACGCTGGTCCTCATCCGGGAGGCGCCGGTGCGCCGCGAGCCGACCCCCCGGGTGCCCCTGCGGGTGGAGCTGACCGACGGGCTCACCTTCATCCGGCGGCAACCGATCCTCGTCAGCATCCTGGCATGCACCACCTGGTCGAACTTCTGGGTGATGGCGTCCGGCTCGATCGAGGTGACCTTCCTGGTGCGGGAGCTGCACGCCAGCCCGGTGCAGGTGGGGCTGGTCTTCTCGGTCAGCGCGGTCGGCGGGCTGGTCGTCGGGGTGCTGGCCGCCCGGCTGACCGCCTGGCTCGGCTCGGCCCGGGTGATCTGGGTGGCGATGGCCGCACCGGGTCCGTTCTACCTGCTCATGCCGCTGGCGCGGCCCGGCTGGGGACTGCTGGTCTACGGGGTCGGGCTGGCCGCGTTCTCGGCGAACGCGGTGCTGTTCAACGTGGCGGCGATGTCGTACCGGCAGCGGATCACCCCACCGGCGATCCTCGGCCGGGTCAATGCGGCGTTCCTGTGGATCTGCCTCGGGGTGATCCCGCTCGGTGCGCTGACCGGCGGCGCGCTCGGCACCGAGCTGGGGCTGCGCGGGGCGCTGTGGGTGTGCGTGCTGGGCACCTGGGCCGCGTGCCTGTTCGTGGTCTGCTCCCCGCTGCGCCGGATGCGGGACATGCCGCCGGTGCCGTCGAAGGATCCGACGGTTTCGTCGTAGGGTCCGACGATTCGCCCGGCAGCCGGGTATTCGGCAACGGCGTCGTCCTGCTGTGCCACGAGGGGGCCCGCTGGCCCACGTCGCCCGGACGGTTCCACACGGGCCAACCGTCCTGGGAGGGTGTACTCATGGCCACCTTCGCCGCGCCCGACGGCACCACACTCGCGCGGTGCCGGGCCCGGCCGGCGGCGGGTCAGCGCAGGCGGCGCTCCCGGCCGTCGGCGGCGCCGGCCGGGACGTGGTCAGCGGCCGCCGCCGGTGTCGGATTGAGTCTCCAGTGGGGGGAGACAGCAGGGTGGGGGCATGAACGGGGAAACGCGCTACACGATCGGCGACCTGGCCCGGCGTACCGGCCTGAGCGTCAAGACCATCCGGTACTACGCCGACCGGGGAATCGTGCCGCCCACCGACCGGAGTCCGGCCGGCTACCGCCGCTACGGCCCCGACGCGGTCGCCCGGCTGGAGCTGGTCCGGACGCTGCGCGACCTCGGCGTGGACCTCGCCGCCATCCGTCGGGTGGTCGACCATGAGGTGCCGCTGGCAGAGGTGGCCGCCGCACACGCCGAGGCGTTGGCGGTGCAGATCCGCGTCCTGCGGCTACGCCACGCGGTGCTCACCACGGCGACCCGGCGCGGCGGCGGAGCCGACGAGTTGGAGCTGCTGCACACCCTGGCCCGGCTTTCCGGGCAGGAGCGTCGCCGGCTGGTCGACGACTTCCTCGACGCCGTCTTCGACGGCCTGGCCACCGTGCCGGTGTACCCGGGGATCATGCGATCGCTGACCCCGGAGCTACCCGACGAGCCCAGCGCGGCGCAGATACAGGCGTGGGTGGAGCTGGCCGAGTTGGCCCGGGACCCGGACTTCCGTGCCGGCATGCGGCGACTGGTGCGGCAGTACGCCGCCGACCAAGACGTCCCGGGGCTGCCCCGCCCGGATGCTGTCGCTGTGGTCCGGGACGCCGTGGCACCCGCCCTGGCGGCCGGCGTCGACCCGACCTCGCCGGCCGCCGACGCCATCGTGGCGACCGTCACCGGCCGGTACGCGCAGCTCAGCGGCCAGTCCGACGGCGCCGATCTACGGCGTCGACTGCTGAGCCGGCTGGAGACCGCGAACGATCCCCGCCGGGACCGCTACCTCGACCTGCTCGCGGTGGTCAACGGCTGGCCGACGGGCGGGCAGACCGCGCCGGCGCTGGACTGGTTCATCCGGGCCCTGCGCGGTCGGATGCCGATCCGAAACTTGCGTAAGCTGCCCCACACCCACACCGAAGGGCCCGTCCTGTGACCACGATCCGTGCCGCCCGCTCCGACGAAATCCCCGGGCTCGTCCAGTACCCGAACGATGCCGGACGCAATGCCGCGACCAGCACCTACCTGACCGACCTACTCATCAAGGGCTGCACGCGGCCGGAGTGGTGCCTGGTGGCCGAGGACGGCGACCGTCTGATCGGCAGCGTCGCCGGGTGGACCGTGCCGGGCCACGACATGCCGAGCGATGTCGTGCTCCTGGAAGCCCCCTGGGACGACCCCGACCTGACCGTCGGGCTCGCCCTGCTCGCGGAGATGGCCACCCTGGCCAGGACGCTCGGTGCCACGGAACTGGGGCACGTGGTGGATTCCCCGGCCCAGGCACCACAGTTTCAGCGCCATCCCGAGCGGCGCGGTGAACTGCTGCGCCGGGCTGGATTCACCGTGGCCCGCGACGGCCGGCGCTTCCGCTGGCTGGCCGGCGGGGAACTGCCCGCACAGGACGAGCGGCTTCGATTCCGATCCCTCGCCGACCTGGGCCCCGAACCCTTCGTCGACCTGCTGGAGGCCCTGCTCGCCGACACCGCCGACGCCCGGCTGTCCGAAGACGTACGCCGTCACGGCCAGCGCAAGGCCGCGGAGCTGCTGTTCGAGGAATCAGCCGGACTCCACCACGAGCCGCAGTGGTGGGAGATCGGGTACGACGCCGACGGCACCCCGGCCGTGATCAGCCTCCCGGCGCACAGCCCCGCCTTTCCCGTGATCGGCTTCGTCGGTGTCGCTCCCGCCCACCGGGGCAAGGGCTACAGCTCGTCGGTCGTGGCACGGGGTACGGCGATCCTGGCGGCGAACGGCGCCACAGAGATCCGCGGCGACTGCGACGTACAGAACATCGCGATGTTCAAGGGATTTCAGCGCGCGGGTTACGACAACTTCGCCGACCGGATGGAGTTCAGCCGTTCGCTCTGACCCGTATCCGGCATCGAGCCCCGGGGGGCGTCAGGCGAACCAGGTCATCGCCTGGCCGTGCCCCCGGGTCCACGCCAGCGGCTTCCCATCCAAGGCGAGGACGTTGTGCAGCCCCTCCTCCGGCGGCTCCGGCAGCCCCTCGTACGGCAGCACCTCCGGCGCCTCGTTGGCGACCCAGTGCCCGGGCAGCCCCCGGACCAGCCGGACGAACGCCTCCCGGCGCGGCGTGGGCACCTGGTAGAGCACGGAGGTGTGGAACACCACGAGGGTCGCGCCGGCGGGCGCCCGCGCGGCCAGCGCCGGCAGGTCGTCCACCAGGTCACCGCGGACCAGCAGCGGCGGATCGGCCGCCGCGACCGCCGCCGCGGCCCGCAACCGGGCCCGCCGGTGCTCGTGCTCGGGCCAGATCAGCGCGTCCAACCAGGACACGTCGCCGGCGTCGGTCACGTCGAGCGGGTTGAGGTCCAGGCCGGCCCGCCACACCACCTCCGGTACGCGGGCCGGCGGCGCGAAGCCGCTGGCCACGCACTCCAGGACCGGCTCGCCGGAGCCGACCCGGTGCTCGCCGTAGCGGTACGCGTACCGGTCGGGATAGAGGCAGAGCCCTGCGGACGCGCCGACCTCCAGCAGAGCGAGCGGCTGCGGCAGCGCGGCGAGCACCGGCAGCAGGACCGCACACCGGCCGGCCTCGTTCGTCTGGGTGGCCCGGACCCGTACCTGCGCCTCGATGGTCGGCCAGTTCGCCAGGGTGTAGTCGTGGAACGCGGCCGGGTCCTCGACCGGGCCACCGAGCCACCGGACGACGCCGAACAGCAGGTTCGGCTGCCGCTTGGCCGGCGGGAGCCCGTCGAGCAGGGCGAGCACCTCGTCGTCACGGGACACCGCCCGGGACAGCCGCTCGTACGCGGGCGAGACCCCGCGCACCTCGCGGCCGGCGAACCTGGTGTACGCCTCAGCGGTCGTCATGCCCCGATCGTCGCAGCCATCCGCCGGCACGTCACACCCGTGTCCCCGATGCCACTCACCGCCCGCGCGGTTCGGACCGGCCTGCCGGCAAGCGGTGAGCGTCCGGGAGCGCCCACTCCGGTGAGCCGTATACCTCAGGGTCATAAATATGCCTCTGAGGTATACGCGGCTCGCGACACCCGTCCTCCTCCAGGCTCAACACGGCCGGAAACGGCGCTGCCCCGACCTCGATGAGGTCGGGGCAGCGCCGTTGTCGCGTAGGTCAGCTGCAGCCGCTGGTGGAGCCGCAGCCCTCGCAGACGTAGCAGCTACCGGCCGGGCGCATCTTCGTACCGCAGGTGAAGCAGAGCGGCGCGTCGGCGGCCTTGCCGATCACGGCCTCCAGCAGTTCGGTGCTGGAACCCACGCTCGGAGCCGGCTTGGCGGCGGCCACCTCGGCCATCTCCTGCGCCGGCTGGGCGACGGCCTCCGGCTTGGCCGGGGCCTCCACCGGCGCCGAGGACGCCATCGCGGTGAGCTCCGCACCGGTCACGGCGGCGCTCTCCGCGTCGGCCTCGGCCCGCAGCTGGGCGGCCCGCTCGCTGGCGGTGAAGATGCCCAGCTCGGCGCGGCGCTCGTAGGGCAGGAAGTCCAGGGCCAGGCGACGGAAGATGTAGTCCATCACCGAGGCCGCCATGCGCACGTCCGGGTCGTCGGTCATCCCGGCCGGCTCGAAGCGCATGTTGGTGAACTTGCTGACGAACGTCTCCAGCGGCACGCCGTACTGCAGACCGATGCTGATGGCCACCGAGAAGGCGTCCATCACCCCGGCCAGGGTGGAGCCCTGCTTGGACATCTTGAGGAAGACCTCGCCGAGGCCGTCGTCCGGGTAGGACGACGCGGTGAGGTAGCCCTCGGCACCGCCGACGGAGAAGGAGACCGTCTCGGACGGACGCTTCTTCGGCAGGCGCTTGCGCACCGGCCGGTACTCGACGACCTTCTCGACGACCGGCGCGGCCGTGGCGGCCTCGACGGCGGCCGGCTCGGTGGCCTTGTTGGACTTGGCCACCGAGAGCGGCTGGCCGACCTTGCAATTGTCCCGGTAGATCGCCAGGGCCTTGAGGCCGAGCTTCCAGCCCTCGAAGTAGATCTTCTCGACGTCCTCGACGGTGGCCGCCTCCGGCATGTTGACCGTCTTGGAGATAGCGCCGGAGACGAACGGCTGGATGGCCGCCATCATCCGCACGTGGCCCATCGGGGCGATCGACCGCTCCCCCATCGCGCAGTCGAAGACCGCGTAGTGCTCCGGCTTGAGGCCGGGGGCGTCCACCACGTGGCCGTGGTCGGCGATGTGCTCGACGATCGCCTCGACCTGCTCCTCGGGGTAGCCGAGACTGCGCAGGGCGCGCGGAACCGTCTGGTTGACGATCTGCATCGAACCGCCGCCGACCAGCTTCTTGAACTTGACCAGCGCCAGGTCCGGCTCCACGCCGGTCGTGTCGCAGTCCATCATGAAGCCGATGGTGCCGGTCGGCGCGAGGACGCTGGCCTGCGAGTTGCGCCAGCCGTTCTTGTCGCCGATCTTGTTGCCCTGGGTCCACTGCCTGGTCGCCTCGCGGACGATCGCGGTGGCCACCGGACTGGTCGGCTTGATCTCGTCGTTGGCCGCCGCGTGCTTGCGCATGACCCGCTTGTGCGGCTCGGCGTTGCGGGCGTAGCCGTCGTACGGGCCGACGACGCCGGCCAGCTCGGCCGAGCGGCGGTAGGCGGTGCCGGTCATCAGGGACGTGATCGCCGCGGCGACCGAGCGGCCCTGCTCCGAGTCGTACGGCAGGCCGGTGGCCATCAGCAGGGCGCCGAGGTTGGCGTAGCCGATGCCGAGCTGTCGGTAGGCGCGGGAGGTCTCACCGATCTTCTCGGTCGGGAAGTCGGCGAAGGAGATCGAGATGTCCATCGCGGTGATGACGAACTCGACGGACTTGACGAACTTCTCCACCTCGAAGCCACCGTCGGCGCGGAGAAACTTCATCAGGTTGAGCGAGGCCAGGTTGCACGAGGAGTTGTCCAGGTGCAGGTACTCCGAGCACGGGTTCGACGCGGTGATCCGGCCGGTCTCCGGGCAGGTGTGCCAGTCGTTGATGGTGTCGTCGTACTGCAGGCCCGGGTCGGCGCACTCCCAGGCGGCCTGGGAGATGGAGCGGAACAGCTTCTTGGCGTCGACGGTCTCGATCACCGAGCCGTCCAGCCGGCCGCGCAGGTCGAAGCCGCCGCCGTTCTCCACGGCCGTCATGAACTCGTCGGAGACGCGGACCGAGTTGTTGGCGTTCTGGTACTGAACGCTGACGATGTCGGAGCCGCCGAGGTCCATGTCGAACCCGGCGTCGCGCAGCGCGCGGATCTTGTCCTCCTCGCGCGCCTTCGTGACCACGAACTCCTGGATGTCCGGGTGGTCCACGTCGAGGATGACCATCTTGGCCGCCCGCCGGGTCGCGCCGCCGGACTTGATGGTGCCGGCCGAGGCGTCCGCGCCGCGCATGAAGCTGACCGGGCCGGAGGCGTTGCCGCCGGAGGAGAGCAGCTCACGGGACGAGCGGATCCGCGACAGGTTGACCCCGGAGCCGGAGCCGCCCTTGAAGATCAGCCCCTCCTCCTTGTACCAGTCCAGGATCGAGTCCATCGAGTCGTCGACGGACAGGATGAAGCAGGCGCTGACCTGCTGCGGCGACGGCGTGCCGACGTTGAACCAGACCGGCGAGTTGAAGCTGAACACCTGGTGCAGCAGCATCCAGGTCAGCTCGTGCCCGAAGATCTCGGCGTCGGCCGGGCTGGCGAAGTAGCCGTACTCCTCACCCGCGGTGCGGTAGGTGCTGACCACCCGGTCGATCAACTGCCGGAGCGACCACTCCCGCTCCGGGGTCCCCACCGCGCCCCGGAAGTACTTGGTGGTCACGATGTTCGCCGCGTTGACGCTCCACGACTCCGGGAACTCCACCCCGCGCTGCTCGAAGTTGATCGAGCCGTCCCGCCAGTTCGTCATCACGACGTCGCGGCGCTCCCAGGTGACCTCGTCGTACGGGTGGACCCCCTCGGTCGTCCACACCCGCTCGATCTTCAGCCCGGCACTCGCGCTGGCCTTGCTCCGTGACCTGCTTGTCGTCACACCATCCCCCGACATCTCATCCGCCCCCTCGTCCACGCGGCCACCCGCCGCGCTTCCACCTGTCAGCAACACAAAACTTCAGTTGGTACGGCCGGCGGTCCCCGCCGCCGCCCCGGCCTGGCCCGCGCCCTCCCGGGCGCGGGCGGCGGCCCGCAATGTCTCGATCTCCTGCTCGAAGTCGGCGAGCGAGTCGAAGGACCGGTAGACGCTGGCGAACCGCAGGTACGCCACCTCGTCCAGGTCCCGGAGAGGACCCAGGATGGCCAGCCCCACGTCATGGCTGGGGATCTCGGCCGCGCCCTTGGCCCGCACGGTCTCCTCGACCTTCTGGGCCAGCAGCGCGATCGAGTCCTCGTCGACGGGCCGGCCCTGGCACGCCTTGCGCACCCCGCCGATGATCTTCGTACGGCTGAACGGCTCGGTCACCCCGCTGCGCTTGACGACCGCGAGGACCGCCTCCTCGACGGTGGTGAACCGTTTGCCGCACTCCGGGCAGGACCGTCGCCGCCGGATGAGCTGACCGTCGTCGGCCTCGCGCGAGTCGACCACGCGGGAGTCGGCGTGCCGGCAGTACGGACACCGCATCGCCTACCTCCTAATCATGATCAACTGCGGCCCGCCGGGCACTCCCGGGCACGACTCGCCACGACGGTGCCATCCGGAGACGGCCCCCGCCGTGGTCGACGTTACGGGAGTGCGGTCGGTAGTCGGACCCAACCTGTAGGCAACTTACGCCCGTGTCACTACTACATCTAGGGGTTGACCGTATGTCGCTGGCGAACCCGGGTCAAGTTGATGGCGTGTCCGGCGCGTCACGGACCATCCGGTCATCCGCACCCACCTGCTCCGCCGGAAGACCCAACGCCGAGCCCCCTCCGGAGTTACCGGCCGACGGGCCGAACCAGCCGGAAAACAGCCGAGGATCGAACACGCGTGCTATCCGACGTACCATTTATCAGAACATCCGTACGACAGGAGCGGTTTTCACCCCGACACGCCGGTGAGAGGTCGTACAGATGTTTGAAAATGACCGATCTCACCTATACGGTCAGGAACAACCGGGCGCGGTGGATCTTCACCGGTCCCGGCGACGCACCACCCTCAGCACTGTCGTGGCACCACCGCACGCACCACGAGCCGACGAGGCACCCAGCGCCGACCAGGGAGGACGGACGTGACCGAGGACCGGGCCAGCCGGCCGAAGAGCCCGCAGCAGATCACCGAGGCGGGCCCGCCGGCCACCCGACGCCGCAGCGCCGCGCGCAGCCGGACGGGTCAGCCCGCCGTGCGCCCGGTCACCCCGGTGGTCAGCACCTTCCCCGACCCGGCGACGGTCGACCTGACCGCCCGCCAACGCCGCATCCTGGAGTTCATCCGCACGTGGGTGGAGCGCCACGGCTACCCGCCGAGCGTCCGGGAGATCGGCGAGGCGGTCGGCCTGGTGTCGCCGTCCAGCGTCGCCTACCAGCTCAAGGAGCTGGAGAAGAAGGGCTTCCTGCGCCGCGACCCCAACCGCCCGCGCGCGGTGGACGTCCGGGCGCCCAGCGAGGCCATCGACGACGAGTTGTCCCGCGCGCAGCGACCCACCCCGGCGTACGTGCCGATGCTCGGCCGGATCGCCGCCGGTGGGCCGATCCTCGCCGAGCAGGCGGTAGAGGACATCTTCCCCCTCCCCCGCGAGCTGGTGGGCGAGGGCGAGGTCTTCATGCTCCAGGTCAAGGGCGACTCGATGCTCGACGCGGCCATCTGTGACGGCGACTGGGTGGTCGTCCGGCAGCAGCCCACCGCCGACTCGGGCGAGATCGTGGCCGCCATGCTCGACGGCGAGGCGACCGTCAAGACCTACCGGCGGCGCGACGGGCATGTCTGGCTGATGCCGCAGAATCCCGCCTTCGATCCGATTCCTGGTGACGACGCCACCATCATGGGCCGGGTCGTGGCGGTGCTGCGCCGGATCTGACCGGTCCGCGGGTGGGTGCCCACGGCACTCACCCGCGCCCGCCCAGCGGCGAAGCAACCGTTCAGGGCACCGGTCCGGGAGGCGTCAGTAGCGGTCGCCCCGGTGGCCGCGCCCGCCACCGGGATACTGCCCGTACGGGTCCGCAGGCGGGTCCTCGTCACGCCGGCGACCGGGCCGCTGACCCCGGTAGTCCGGCTCCGGCCGGTAACCCGGCTCGGCGCGGTAGGCCGGCTCGACCCGGTAGGCCGGCTCGGCCCGGTAACCCGGCTCCGCGCCGTACGACAGCTCGGCGGGATGCCCGATGGCCGACGCCCGCCCGGCGTTACCGTTGGGGGCCGCGCGCCGTGGCAGCGGATCCGGCGGCGGCTCGTCGGCTCGCCGGTCGGGTTCGGCCTGCTCGGGGGCGCGGGCGCCGTGCCGGGCGCGGTCCAGCAGCGCCCTCCACCTCGGCGCTGGTTCGGCCGGCCGGCCCCAGCCGGTCTCACTGCCCTCCACGGCCCGCCCTCCCAGCGCCATCGATCTCCGTCTGACAGGCTACGAAGGAAACCCTATTCGGACCACACCACGGCATGCACACCACCCGGCGCAGATCACGACGGGGAGGGTGTCGGCGGCCCGGCGTCGGTGGCGTCCGGGGAGGTGGTGACGCTCGGCGTGGCCACCTCGGTGGGCCCGGTCGGCGACGGCGCGGGTGACGGGGTCGTCACGACCGGTGCGGGTTCCGACGATTCGCCCATCGACGCCGAGGGCGCCGGCGCGACCGGCGTCGGCTCGACCGCCGCCGTCGGGGTCGCCTCCGCGCTCGGCCCGGTGTCGGCCGGCGGGCGGACCACGTCCTGCTGCTCGGGCAGTGGCGGCGTGAAGACCGTGCGGTCCAGCCGGTACACCTCGGGGGCGGGGTCGACCGCGCGCACGTCCGGTCGGCTCGCCACGCCGCGCAGGGCCACCGGCGCCGCCCGCACCACGGCCGCGTAGACGCAGGCGCAGCCGGCGCGGTACGCGGCCGCCTCGGCCGCCGCCACGTCCGCGCCACTGACGTACCGCTCGCGCAGCTCCCGCTCGTCCGCGCCGTTGCCGCTCACCGCGGCGGCTCTCGTCCGGTAGTCCGCGGCCTCGGTGTCCTTGCGGACAGCCACCTGCGCCATCCCGGCGACCACGTCGTCCGGCACCCGCAGCGCGGGAATCTTGACGATCTCGGTCTGCCGGCCGGGCAGCGGCACCCGCCCGAACACCGTCGAGACCGACACGTCGCCGAGCACCGCCGCCAGTCGCTGCGGCGGCAGGTAGGCGTCCAGCGTGACCAGGGCGTAGGTCCCCTCGCCGGCGACCGGGGCCGCCGTGGGCAGCGTGGCCAGGTCGGCCGCGGCGGACCGCAGGTAGCCGGGGACCGAGTCGCCGTCGACCACCCCGACCCGGGTCACCTCGCCCACCGTCCGGTCGCCGATCGGAGCGTCGTCGGTGGCCCAGACCGCGGTGCCCAGCACCGCGGCCGAGGAGAGCACCGCCGCCCAGGTGAGCACCCCGGACCGCGACGACCGGTCACCCAGCCGGGCCACGGCCCGGGTCAGCGGCGGCAGCAGCCGTTGGTCCAGCTGCCGCAGCAGGTCGCCGGCGCGCACGGGCGGGATCCCCTCGTCGGGTCGGTGTCGGGCGGTCGCCGCTCAGTCACGCAGGATCTGAAGCGCGCGGTTCAGATCGTCAGGGTAGTCGCTGACGAACCGGACCTCGTCCCCCGTTCGGGGGTGCAGGAAGCTCAACTCGCGGGCGTGCAGCCACTGTCGGGCCAGCCCGAGCCGGGCCGAGAGGGTGGGGTCGGCGCCGTAGGTGAGGTCGCCCACACAGGGGTGCCGCATGGTCGAGAAGTGCACCCGGATCTGGTGGGTCCGGCCGGTCTCCAGGCGGACGTCGACCAGGCTCGCCGCCGGGAACGCCTCCAGCGTGTCGTAGTGCGTGATGCTCGGCTTGCCGCCGGAGACCACGGCCCAGCGGTAGTCGTGGGTGGGGTGCCGGTCGATTGGCGCGTCGACGGTGCCCCGCAGCGGGTCCAGGTGCCCCTGCACCACCGCGTGGTAGCCCTTGTCCACCTCGCGGTACTTGAAGGCCCGCTTCAACGCGGTGTACGCCTGCTCGCTCTTGGCCACGACCATGATCCCGGTGGTGCCCACGTCGAGCCGGTGCACCACGCCCTGCCGCTCGGCCGCGCCGCTGGTGGAGATGCGGTGCCCGATCGCGGCGAGCGCGCCGATCACCGTCGGGCCGGTCCAGCCCGGGCTCGGGTGCGCGGCCACGCCGACCGGCTTGTCCACCACCACGATGTCGTCGTCGGCGTACACGACCCGCAGACCCGGCACCGCCTGCGGCACCACGGTCGGTGGTGCGACCGGCGCGGGAAGCGTGACTTCCAGCCAGGAGCCGGCCTTGACCTTGTGCGAGTTGGGCCGTGCGGCGCCGTCGACCAGCGCGTCCCCGGCATCGACCAGGGCCGCGGCGGCGGTGCGGGAGAGCCCGAACAGCCGGGCCACCGCCTGGTCCAGGCGCATCCCGTCGAGCCCGTCCGGCACGGGCAGTGAGCGGTGGTCGCCGCCGGCGGCGAACGCGGAGGTCACGCCCGCTCCCGCTGGTCGGCGCCCTGGGTGGCGCTGGCATCGACGGGGTGGCCGTCGCGACCGACCCGCCGGCCGTCACGCTGGCGGCCGGTCAGCTCCAGCAGCACGGCCAGCAGCACGCCGCAGACCAGCGAGCTGTCGGCCAGGTTGAACACCGGCCAGACCTGGCCGTACGGGTCGAAGAGGCTGATCATGTCGACCACGTGCCCGTGAAACGGCGCGGGCGCCCGGAAGATCCGGTCGACGAGGTTGCCCAGCGCGCCGCCGAGCACCAGGCCGAGGGAGATCGCCCAGGGCAGCGAACGCAGCCGCAGCGCCATCCACACGATCCAGCCGACCACGCCGATGGTGATCAGCGGGAAGATCCAGGTGTGGTCGGCGCCGATGCTCCACGCGGCGCCGCTGTTGCGGGTGAGGCTGAAGTAGACCAGCCCGCCGAGGAGCCGGACCGGCTCCCGGTCGGTCAGCGTGGCCAGTGCGAGGTGCTTGGTGACCAGGTCGGCCAGCAGGGCCACCAGGGCGACCCCGGCGAGGATCGCGACGGCCCTCGGCCGGCGTTTGTCGCCGCCCGGGTCGGTGCGGCCGGGTTCGGCGGACGGTGCTGCGGTCATGCGCTCCCCATCGACAGTCTCGGCGGTGATCGCTCACCGTCTCATCGCCGCCGGGGAGCGGACCTCAGCGCCGCTCCTCCAGCTGCTTGCACGTCACGCAGAGGGTCGCCGACGGGAAGGCGGCGAGGCGCTCGACCGGAATCGGGTTGCCGCACCGCTCACACCAGCCGTAACCACCCTCGTCGAGGCGCTCGAGAGCGCGCTCGACCTGCGTGATCCGTTCCAGGATGCTGTTGGCGAGAGAGATCTCCTGCTCCCGCTCGAGCGTCTTGGTGCCGGTGTCGGCCTGGTCGTCCCCGGCCGAGTCGGTCAGCCGATCGCGCTGCAGCTCGGTGATCTCGCTCAGCGTCTGATCGTACTCGGCGCGAAGCTCGTCCCGCCGCGCCGCCAAGGCCGCCCGGATCTTCTCGGTCTCCGCCGCGCTGCGGGTGGCCTTGACCACCGGCTTGCGGCTGGCGGTCCTGGTGTCGGCTGGCTTCGCCATGGGTCGCTCCCTCGGCCGCGGAACCGCGTGGTCCGCGGCGCCTGGTCAGGGGGCGCCGACCAGGGCGTCCCCTATGTACGAAAAGGGGCGCACGGCGACGATGGCCGCGCACTCCGGAGGTTGGCAAGAATACGGTGCGTACAGGCGTCCGACAACGTGCCGCACCGTCGCACCGCTTAACAGCCCCGATCCCTGCCTAACTGGGGCAAAGGGAACGCTAGCAGATCAAAGCTCCGCCTCATCCCCGTACTCACCAAACCACCGGGCCAGCCGACCCCGCCGGCTGACCGCCCGCAGCCGGCGCTCGGCGGCGTCCCGCACACCGCCCGTGGCCACGATCAACAGGCTGTCGCCGGTCTTCAGACGGGTGTCCGGAGCGGGCACGAAGCCCACCCCGTCCCGCAGCACCAGGGTGACCGAGGCGCCCAGCGGCAACCGCAACTCGTCGACGTGCACGCCGGCCAACCGCGAGCCCGGCGGCACCTCCAGTTGCAGCAGGTCGGCCCGCATCCGCTCCAACGGCGCGGTCTCCACGTGGATCTCGGTGGCCTCGGCCGGCGCGGCGATCCGCAGGCGCCGCGAGAGCGGACCGAGCGTCCCGGTCTGCACCAGCGTGAAGATCACCACCAGCACGAAGACCGCGTCGAAGAGGCGCTCCGCGCCGGGCACCCGCTCGGAGAGCGGAATGGTGGCCAGCACGATCGGCACCGCCCCGCGCAGCCCCGCCCAGGACAGGAACGCCTGCTCGCGCAGGCCGACCCGGAACGGCAGCGCGGAGACGACCACCGACAGCGGCCGGGCCAGCAACACCAGCGCCAGCCCCGCGACCACCGCCGGCAGCACCGCCGCGTCCAGCCGGCCCGGCGAGGCCAGCAGCCCGAGCAGCACGAACAGACCGATCTGGGCGAGCCAGGCCAGCCCGTCGGCGAAACCGAGGATCGCCTGCCGGTGCGGCAGCCGGGCATTGCCCAGCAGCACCCCGGCGACGTAGACGGCGAGGAACCCCGAGGCGTGCAGCACGGCCCCCGCCGCGTACGCCAGCACCGTGATCCCCACCGCGGCGATCGGGTAGAGCCCGGCCGAGGGCAGCGCCGCGCGGCGCAGCGCCCAGGTCCCGGCGACACCGGCGCCCGCGCCCACCGCGGCCCCGACGCCCAGCTCGTAGGCGACCAGGCCGGCCTCGTACCACCACGGGTGCGCCCAGCCCTCGTGGGACAGCAGCACCACCAGCAGCACCACCGGGGCGTCGTTCATGCCCGACTCGGCCTCCAGGGTCGCCACCAGCCGGGGCGGCAGGCGCAGCCGGCGCAGGGTCGCGAAGACGGCGGCCGCGTCGGTGGACGAGAGCACCGCGCCGTAGAGCAGCGCCAGCCGCCAGTCCAGGCCGAGCAGCAGGTGCAGGGCCACGCCGACCACCACGATGCTGACCGCCACGCCCACTGTGGACAGTACGGCGGACAGGCCGAGGACCGGCCGCAACGTGCTCCACCGGGCCGTCAGGCCACCCTCCGCGATGATCACGATCAGCGCGCAGAAGCCGAGGGTCCGGGTCAGCTCGACATCGTCGAAGCGGATGCCCAGCCCCGACTCGCCGATCGCCACGCCCAGCGCCAGGTAGACCAGGAGGCTGGGCACCCCGAGCCGGGTGGAGAGCCGGACCGCGCCGACCGCCACCAACAGCACCCCCGCGCCGAGCAGCAGCGCGATATCCAGCCCGGGCGTCACGGTTGCCGAGGACCTGTGTCGACGTCCCTGGCCCTGACCCGGGCGCTCCTCACCCCGCGGATCCGTCGCGCAGCCGGCGCAGCACCTCGGACAACTCCGGGCCGGGACGGTCGACGAGGAAGAGCTTGTCCCGGCTGGCCGCGCCGGTACGCAGCGACACCGCGGCCGGCCGGACGCCCAACGCGCCGGCCAGTGCCCGGCGCGCGGCCTCGGTGGCCCGACCGTCCACGGCCGGAGCGTGCACCGCGATCACCAGCGCCGGGCCGTGCGGGCCGTTGAAGCGACCACCGACCCGGTCCCGGGAGGCGCCGGGCTTCACCCGTACCGCCACGGTGAGCGTGTCCTGCGCGGGCACCGGCGCCGCTTCAGATCGGCCGGGCGTCGGCGAGCAGGGCGGTGGCCGGCGCACAGTCCGCGCACGGGGTGAAGCCGAGCTCGACGGCCTCGGCGACCGGCAGCGTCTCGGACACCCGGCCGACGAGGTGGGGGCAACTGGCGAGGTGGTAGCGGGGCCGACCGTCGACCACCTGCACGGGATCGGGCAGCCGGGCCACCCGGGCCGCCTCGGCGGGGGTGACCGGCTGCGCGGCCGGCTCCTCGTCCGCCGGGACGTCGGCCGCCGACGGACCGACGCGAGACGCCTCGTCGGCCGGCGCCGCGAAGGGCGACGCCTGACCGGACGAGGCGTGGTCGGAGGCGGGATCGGTCGGGGCCACGAACGGCGGCCCCTGGTCGGCCGGCGGCTCGGGTGGTTGCCGCCACCCGGTGCCGCCGGTACCGACCGTCGTGGGCACGTGCTGGACCGGCACTTCCGGCTCGACCAGCGGTGGCCCGTACGCGAAGCCCGGTCCAGCCTGGCTGGCCGTGCGGGGCGCTCCGGGGCTCCGCCGGCCGGTCCGGCCGGGTTCCGCCGTGCCGCGGTTGGCGGCTGCCTGGCGGGCGCCCACCACCAACGCCACGGCGGCCAGCAGACTGGCCGCGATGGAGATGATCAACATGAAGCTGGAGCCACCGGCCAGGCCGAGCACCAGTAACACCACCGCGACGAGGATGAGCAGGAGACTCGCGACTATCACGGCTCACCCCCGCCGCTTCGTACCGTCCAGCCGGGGCCGGCGACCGTCACCATCTGCGGACAGCGATCGCCGGCCGGTGCTCAGCGTCCGGCTTCGAGGGCGCCGGAGCGCCCGCCGCCGTACGAACCGGCGAGACCCGCGGCGGCGAGCCCGTTGCCGCCGGCGACCCGACCTGCCTCGGAGCGGGTCATCTCGGCTTCGAGGCCCTGGCCGCGACCGTCGAGGTCCCGCAGCTGGCTCTCCAGGTACGCCTTGAGCCGGGTGCGGTACTCGCGCTCGAACTGCTTGAGCTCCTCGATGTGCTTCTGCAGGGCCGTGCGCTTGGCGTCCAGGCCGCCCATGGCCTCCTGGTGCCGCTGGCGGGCGTCCCGCTCCAGGGCGTCGGCCTTCGCGCGAGCCTCGCGGGTCACCTCCTCGGCCTTGCTGCGGGCCTCGGACAGGAGCTGGTCGGCCTCGCGGCGCGCGTCGGACACGTGGTCGTCGGCGGTGCGCTGGGCCATCATCAGCACCCGCAGGGCCTGCTGCTCACCGTCACCGGTGACCGCGCCGGGGCCACCGGTCGCGCGGACCTGCTCCAGCTCGGACTGCATGGCGCGGGCGGCCTGCTCGGCCGCCGCCTTGTCGCGCTGCACCCGGTCCAGCTGTGCCTTGACGTCGTTGAGCTCCGCCGCGAGTCGGGCGTCGCCGCCGGGGCCGGCGGGGGCACCGCCACGGCCGCCGCGCTCCACCTGGGCGCGCAGCTCGTTGTTCTCCTCGATGAGACGGGCGAGCTCGCGCTCAACCTCGTCCAGGAAAGCGTCGACCTCCTCCTCGTCATACCCCCGCTTGCCGATCGGCGGCTTTTTGAAGGCGACGTTGTGTACGTCGGCCGGGGTCAGCGGCATCGAAACTCCTCGGGTCAGTTGCGGCCGCGAAAGCGCGTCGGTCATCAGGCAGATGCCCTGATCGACGGCCCTAACACGAACTCCATCAGCACGAACAGGATAACCAGGAGCACAAGGGAGGCCAGGTCGATGCTCACGGTACCAATTCGCAGCGGAGGGATCACACGCCTCAACGCGTTGAGAGGGGGATCAGTGACGCTCCACACGGATTCCAGTCCTGCCGATGCCCCACGCCCCGGCTGCCACCGGCGGCCGTACTGAAGGACGGCGCTCAGCACAAACCGGGACAGAAGAAGGAGCAGGAAGACATAAAGGATCAGGTACAACACTTGCAGCAAGATCGACAACACGGTCAGCGACGTCCCTCGGGTCGGGCGATCAACTCAGACTGAAAAAGCCGCCCTCAGCGATCTTGGCCTTGTCCTCCGCGGTGACCTGGACATTGGCCGGTGAGAGCAGAAACACCCGATTGGTCACGCGCTCGATCGTACCGCGCAGCCCGAACGCCAGACCGGCGGCGAAGTCAACCAGACGGCGGGCATCGGCCTCATCCATCTCGGTGAGGTTGATGATCACCGGGACCCCGTCGCGGAAGTGCTCACCGATGGTGCGCGCCTCGCGGTACGTGGTCGGGTGCAGAGTGGTGATCTGGTAACGCTGCTCCTCCTCGGGCATCGCCCGCTCACGTGCCGTGACCTGCGGCGCGAGGGCCAGGTTGTCACGCGTGTGGTAGGTCAGCGCGCCAGAGGTCTCGCCCGCCGACGACCGGGTGATCGACCGGACGCTGGACCGCTCGACCCGCTCCGGACGCTCGCCGTCGCCCCGGTCCGACTCGCCGACCCGCCCGTTCGAGCGCTCGGAGAGCCGACCCCGCTCGCTGGACCGTGGCCGGGGAGCCGGCGGCTCCTCGGTGTCGTCGTCGTCCTCGTCGGCGAACTCCTCCGCGTACCGGCTCTGCCGGTAACGCGAGTCGCGGTAGCCACCCTTGTCGTAGCCACCGTCGTCGTAGGCCCGCTCATCGTCCTCTTCGACCAGACCGAGCCAGACCCCCGCCTTGCGCAGTGCACCCATCCCGCGCCCTTCCGTCCGCCGTGCGGCACGCGCCCCCGTGCCATGTCGCCCGTCGCGAGTGGACAACCATGCCCATCGGACCGGAACGGCAATCTCCCTGGCGCGCGATTCGCGTCACGCGCCACGACCCCCGACTAGGAGACGCCGTTCCTGAAACAACACTGATGTAATTTGCTTCTCTCGCGGTCAGGCTACCGCAGCGTGGGGCGCATTCCGAGCAACGCGCTACCGACGCGGACATGTGTCGCGCCGTATTGGATCGCGATTTCCAGGTCGCCGCTCATTCCGGCGGACAACGCGACCGCTCCCGGATGGACCGAGCGAAACGCCTCGGCCACCTCGGCCAGCCGGGCGAAGGCCCGCTCCGGCGCCCAACCCAGCGGCGCCACCGCCATCAGGCCCGCCAGCCGCAGCGTCGGCGAGTCGGCCACCGCCTCGGCCACCGGCTCCAACCCGACGCCCGGGTCGGCCGAGCCCGGCAACGCGCCACCCCGGGCCGGGTCGCCGTCGATGCTCACCTGGACCAGGGCGTCCAGCGGTCGCTCCCGGCCGGCCGCCGCGGTGCCCAACGCCCGGGCCAGCCGGACACTGTCGACGGAGTGCACCACGTCGGCGTACCGGACCACCGAGCGGGCCTTGTTGCGCTGCAACTGCCCGATGAAGTGCCAGCGCGGGCTCACCCCGGCCGCGGCGACCTCGGCGGCCTTGCCGGCCGCCTCCTGGTCGCGGTTCTCCCCCACGTCGGTCACCCCGAGCCCGGCCAGCGCCAGCACGTCGCCGGCCGGGTAGGTCTTGGTCACCGCGATCATCGTGACGTCGGCACGATCCCGGCCGGCGACGGCGCACGCGTCGGCTATCCGGGCCCGAACCTGGGCCAGGCCGGCCGCGAGTTCGGCGCGCCGGTCCGGTCGTACCGTGGCTGAGCTGTCGGTCATCGGCGGTGCTCAGGACCCGTTCTTGAGGAAGTCGGGCACGTCGACGTCGTCGAAGAGCACCCGGCGCGGCGACTGGGTCGGCGCCGGCATGGTGGCCGGCGCCGGGACCGGGGCGCTCTGCGCCGCCGGCTGGTTGGTGTTGGTCTTACGGGCCGGCTCGGCCGCCTTGTACGCCGGCGCGCCCCCGTCGAAGCCCGCCGCGATGACCGTCACCCGCACCTCGTCGCCGAGCGCGTCGTCGATCACGGCGCCAAAGATGATGTTGGCGTCCGGGTGGGCCGCGTCGGTGACCAGCTGGGCCGCGTCGTTGATCTCGAACAGGCCCAGGTCGGAGCCGCCGGCGATGGAGAGCAGCACCCCGCGCGCGCCGTCCATGCTCTGCTCGAGCAGCGGGCTGGAGATGGCCGCCTCGGCCGCCTCGACCGCGCGGTTCTCGCCGCGGGCGCTGCCGATGCCCATCAGCGCGCTGCCGGCGCCGCTCATCACGCTCTTGACGTCGGCGAAGTCCAGGTTGATCAGACCCGGGGTGGTGATCAGGTCGGTGATGCCCTGCACGCCGGAGAGCAGCACCTGGTCGGCGGTGCGGAACGCGTCCATCATGCTGATGCCCCGGTCGCCCAGCGCCAGCAGCCGGTCGTTCGGGATGACGATCAGGGTGTCGCACTGGTTGCGGAGTTCGTCTATTCCGGACTCGGCCTG
Organism: Micromonospora sp. CV4; assembly: GCF_003667455.1. Taxonomy (NCBI): domain Bacteria; kingdom Bacillati; phylum Actinomycetota; class Actinomycetes; order Micromonosporales; family Micromonosporaceae; genus Micromonospora; species Micromonospora sp. CV4. The sequence continues at coordinate 39,363 of NZ_RCVI01000274.1, forward strand.
CACCTGGCGGCGCTTGCCCTCGAAGGAGAACGGGCGGGTCACCACGCCGATGGTCAGCGCGCCGAGCTTGCGGGCGATGTTCGCCACCACGGGCGCGCCACCGGTGCCGGTGCCACCGCCCTCGCCACAGGTCACGAAGACCATGTCGGCGCCCTTGAGCACCTCCTCAATCTCGTCCCGGTGGTCCTCGGCGGCGTTCTTGCCGACGTCCGGGTTGGCGCCGGCGCCCAGCCCCCGGGTCAGCTCGCGGCCGACGTCGAGCTTGACGTCGGCGTCACTCATCAGCAGCGCCTGGGCATCGGTGTTGATCGCGATGAACTCGACGCCCTTGAGCCCAACCTCGATCATCCGGTTGACGGCGTTGACGCCGCCGCCCCCGATGCCGACGACCTTGATGACCGCCAGGTAGTTGTGCGGAGGTGTCATCTCCGGTCCTTTCCTTCGAGATTGGCTTCGGCCGACCGGCTACGGCGTGGCCAGACCAGCGGCCGACGACAGCTGTCACCAGCGAGGATCAGAGCTGAACCCTCACCCTCTACTAGAGGCTTACAGTTATGTCAACCACTGATCCTCTTCGGGGCAACGTAAGCGCCGCCGCGCGATGAGCCAAGGACCCGACCGGCGTGTCGCCGCCCGGAGCGCAACGAGTCACCTTTCCGCACCTCGCGGCACGCCCCTCGGTCAGCGGAAGGTGACGACGTCCGGCGCGCTCACGTCGATCCGGTCGGCGTCCTCGCCGAGCAGCGCGGTGGCCACCCGCGCCTTGTCCGTGCTCCGGGTCGCGTCGCCCCAGACCACCGTCCGGTCACCGCGCAACCGCAGGCTGATCCGGGCCAACCCCTCCACACTCACGTCCACCAGCTCCGCGCGCAGTTCCGGGGTCAGCGCGACGAGCACCTCGAGCGCGGCCCGGGTGCCCGGATCGTCGGCGGCCGGCCGGGCCACCTTCACCACCGGAAGCTCGGCGGGGCGTCGGGCGACCGTCCGGAACGCCACCCCGGTCCGGTCGATCAGGGCGAGCCCCTCCCCCTGCGGCACCGCCGCCACCGGAGTCCGCTCGGTCACCCGGACCACCAGCGCGCCGGGCCAGTCCCGGGACACCGTGGCCCGCTCCACCGGCGCCAACGCACCGACCCGACGGGCGGCGGCGGCCAGGTCCACCCGGGCCAGCGGCACCCCGTCCGGCACCCCGACCGCATCGCGCACCTGCACCGGGGTGACCAGGGCGGCGCCCTCCACCTTCACCTCGCGCACCCCGAACAGCCCCGTGCCGAGCACCGTCCAGGCGACCAGCCCGACCAGCGCGAGAACTCCGGCGGCCACCGCCCACGGCAGCGCCGCGCGCATCCGGCGCTGGCGGGCCCGGGCCATGAACCGGCGGGTCGACGGTGGCACGGCGTCGCGGCCGGCCCGGACCAGCTGCCAGCGCCGGACCGGACCACGTCGCGGAGCGCCGCCGTCGGCGGCGCTGGTCCGCCCTCGGGCCGGGCCGGGACTCATCCGGCCGGAGGCGCCGCGCCGTCCGGTGCGGCGGTGCCACCGAGGGCCGCTCCGTCGCCACCGGCGGTGGCCCCGCCGGGCACCGGACCACCGACCGCCGGGGCGGTGGCCACCGGGTCGACGATCGCGGGCGGCGCGGAGCCGGCGCGCGCCAGCAGGCCGGCCAGCAGCTCGTCACCCATGAGCGAGATCGGCGGGGCGCCCATGGTCACCACCACGTCCCCCGGGCGGGCCCGCCGGACCACCTCGACCGGCGCCTCCTCCCAGGAGTCGACGAAGACCTTCCGGTCGGCGGGCAGCGCCACCGCCTCGATCAGCGCCGCCGAGCCCTCACCGGGCTGGCGCAGCTCGCCCGGCCCGAAGACCTCCAGCAGCACCAGTTCGTCGGCGATGGCCAGCGCCTCGGCGATCTCCGCCTGGGAGTCGCGGGTGCGGTACAGCCGGTACGGCTGGAAGACCACGATCAGCCGCCCTTCCCCGGCCACCTCGCGCAGCGTCTGCAACGCCAGCGTCATCGAGGTCGGGTGGTAGGCGTACTCGTCGTAGACCAGCACGCCGTCCGCGACACCCTTGCGCTCGAAGCGCCGCCGCACACCCGGGAAGACCGCCAGCGCGGCCTCCGCCGCCGGCAGCGGCAGATCCAGCAGGTACGCGGTCAGCACCGCGGAGGCGCTGTTCAGGCCCATGTGCCGCCCCGGCACCGGCAGCCGGAACTCGCCCAGCGACCGGCCGTCGATCGCGGCCAGATAGCGCACCCCGCGCGCGGACGAGACGATCTCGGTCAGCCGCAGGTCGGCGTCGGCCGCCTCGCCGTACGTGTGCACCCGCCGCCCCTCGGCGCGCAGGGTCTCCGCCAGCCGCCGCCCACCGGGGTCGTCGGCGCAGGTGATGATGAACCCGTCCGGGTCGGTGAGCCGGGCGAACTCGACGAACGCGGCCTCCAGCGTCGCGTAGTCGCCGTACGTGTTCAGGTGGTCCGCCTCGACGTTCGTGATGATCGAGACGTACGGGCGGTAGATGAGGAACGAGCGGTCGCTCTCGTCCGCCTCGACCACGAAGTGCTCGCCGGTGCCGTGGTGGGCGCCCGAACCGACCTCGGAGATCTCGCCGCCGATCACGAAGGACGGGTCCACCCCGGCCTGCTGGAGCACCATGGTCACCATCGAGGTGGTGGTGGTCTTGCCGTGGGTGCCGGCGACCGCGATCGCGCGGCGGCCCGTCATGGCCGCCGCGAGGGCCTCGGAGCGGTGTAGCACCCGCAGACCGCGCCGGCGGGCCTCGACCAGCTCCAGGTGATCCTGCGAGATGGCCGAGGAGTAGACGACGGTGTCCACGCCATCGAGGTTGGTCGCCTCGTGGCTGAGGTAGATGGTGCCGCCGAGCGCCCGCAGCCCCGCCAGTGAGGGCCACTCACGCAGGTCGCTGCCGGACACCCGGATGCCCCGGGTGAGCAGCAGCCGGGCCACGCCGAGCATGCCCACCCCACCCACTCCGATCAGGTGAACGGCGCCCAGGTCCTCGGCGGTGAGCGTGCCGGCCGGGGTGAACTGCGCGGTCATCGGGCCACCGCCTCGATGACGAACGAGCGCAGCGCCTCGTCACCGTCGCGCCGCCCGTACGCGGACGCCGCCGCGCCCATCGCGTACAGCCGCTGCGGGTCACGGATCAGCGGGATGACGGTGCGCTCCAGCCAGGCCGGGGTCAGCTCCGAGTCGTCGACCAGCAGCCCGCCGCCGGCCTCCACCACGGGCAGCGCGTTGCGCTTCTGCTCCTGGTTGCTGTGCGGGTACGGCACGTAGATCGTGGGCAACCCGATCGCGGCCACCTCGGCGCAGGTCATCGCCCCGCCCCGGCCCAGCATCAGGTCGGCGGCGGCGTAGCCCAGCTCCATCTCCGACAGGTACGGCAGGGTCACGTACGGCACCGGCAGGTCGGTGGGGATCGGCACCGGCTCGTTGCGGGCGCCCATCACGTGCAGCACCTGCACGCCGTTGCGGGCCAACTCCTTGGCCGCCCCGGACACCGCCAGGTTGATCGAGCGGGCGCCCGACGAGCCGCCGGCGACGAAGAGCACCGGCAGGTCCGGGCGGAGCCCGAAGTGCGCGCGGGCGGCGTTGCGCAGCGCGTACCGGTCCAGCCCGGCGATGCTGCGGCGCAGGGGCACGCCGACCACGGTGGCGTCCCGCAGTGCCTCGGCCTGGCTCGGCTGGTGTGGGAACCCGACCGCGACGTTCTTGGTGAACTTCATGCCCAGCCGGTTGGCCACCCCCGGCGGCACGTTCACCTCGTGGATCACCATGGGCAGCTCCCGGCGCCAGGCGGCGAGGTAGGCCGGCACCGAGACGTACCCGCCGAAGCCGACCACCACGTCGGCGCGCACCTCGTCGATCACCTTGCCCGCGGCGCGGGCGGCGGTCCACATCCGGCCCGGGGTGCGGACCAGGTTCATGTTGACCGAGCGCGGCAGCTGGTACGCCGGGATCTGCCGCAGGTCGTAGCCGTGCGGCGGGATCAGCTCGTTCTCCATCCCGCGTGGTGTGCCGAGGCAGGTGATCCGGACGCCCGGGTCGTGTCGGCGCAGGCAGTCGGCGAAGGCGAGCAGCGGGTAGACGTGCCCCCCGGTGCCACCTCCCGCGAGCACCACCGAACGCAGCGGACCCATCAGCGTCTCCTCTCGCTCGCCGTACCCTTGCGGCTCCGGTCCTGCCGGACCCCGCGCGGTGCGGCCTGGTCATCCTGGCGCCGCTCCCGGGACCGGGGCACGGACCCTCGGCCAGCCGGTGGCGTCGCCGGGCGGCGACGCCGGCCGGGAAGCGGCGGCAACGGGGCCCAGAGTAGTCGGACCCACCGGGCCGGCGGACGGGCATGCAGTGCTCTGGCCGCATCGGGTTCGGCGCGGGCGAAGGACGCCAGCATGCCGATCGCGGCCAACGTCACGACCAGGGCACTTCCGCCGTCGGAGATGAACGGCAGCGGCAGGCCGGTGATCGGCAGCAGCCCGACCACCCCACCGATATTGATCACGGCCTGGCTCACCAGCCAGGTGGTGACCGCGGCGGCCGCGAGCCGCCGGAACGGGTCGTCGACCCGCCGGGCGATCCGCAGCCCGGTGTACGCGAGCACCGCGAAGAGCGCGAGCACCACCACGCAGCCGATCACGCCCAGCTCCTCGGCGATGATCGCGAAGATGAAGTCGTTGTGCGCCTCGGGCAGCCAGTCCCACTTGAGGCTGCTCTTGCCCAGCCCGACGCCGAACCAGCCGCCGTGCTCGATGGCCAGTCGACCCTGGTAGAACTGGAGGCAACCGTCGAGCTTGCACTTCTCCGGGTCCGGCGGGTTGAAGAACATGGCCAGCCGGGCGAAGCGGTAGTTCTCCTCGCCCTGCTCGCCGGAGCCGGCGCCCAGCGATGCCACCGCGATGAGCAGGCCGACGCCGAGCAGACCGACCACCGTCAACACGCCGAAGACCCGCATCCGGACGCCGGCGGCCCAGAGCAGACCCACCACGAGGGCCAGCAGACAGAGCATGGTGCCCGTGTCGTTGTAACCGACCAGGACGAAGAGCAGCCCGATCACCGGGAAGAGCGGCGTGGCCAACTCCCGCCACCAGCCCAGGGCAGCGCCCTTGCGGGCGATCAGGTGCGCGCCCCACAGGACCAGCGCGAATTTTGCCAGCTCGGAGGGCTGGAGCTGGATCCCGCCCACGAACAGCCAGTTCAGTCGCGCCTCCACCGGCCCGAACCCGACCGACCGCTGTCTGGTGAGCCGGGCGTAGGCGACCAGCAGGTTCAGCACCACCAGCAGCGCCACCGAGGTGATCAGCAGCGGTTGGCCCAACGACCGGTAGGTGCTGGCGGGCAGCCGCTGGCAGGCCCAGAACACGACGAGGCCCATGACCGCGAAGATGGCCTGCTTGGTCACCGAGGCCGAGGCGTTGCCGTCCTCGGCGTAGTCCTTGACGCTGGTCGCCGAGAAGACCATCGTCAGCCCGATCAGCAGCAGCAGGCCGGCGCTGGACAGCAGCAGGTAGTAGGAGGCCAGCGGCCGGTCCAGCAGGCCGCGCAGCGCCGCCAGCCCGCCGGCCGCGTCCAGCCCGCGCAACGGCGCCGGCGGCCCCGGTTCCGCCTCGCGCGGCGCCGCACCCGGTTCGGGGCCGCGCGTGTCGTCCGGCGACACGCCGGCCTCCGCGGTACGCGCCCCGCCCGGTGACCGTCGCGGTCGACCGGCTGCCCTGTCCTCGGTGCCTGGTTCCTCCCCCACCGGGACATCATTGCCGCTCGACCCACCGACGGACCGACAACGACGTACCGGGCGTGTCGGGCTTCGCCCCGGTGTGCAGATCGCGGCCCCAACACCCGACGTCGCGCGGGAGGCCAGTGAGCACGTGCTGAGCAGCAGGTCGGCGAAGGCCCTGACACCTACTTCTCAGCACGTGCTCACCGCAGGACGGTGACCTGCCCGAACGGGGTGCGGTCAGGTCATGTTGGCGAGGAACTCGCTGTAGAACAGGCCCAGCGCGATGGCCACCCCGATGCCGGCGATGATCCAGAACCGGACCACGATGTTGACCTCGCTCCAGCCGGCCAACTCGAAGTGGTGCTGCAACGGCGACATCCGGAACACCCGCTTGCCGGTGGTCCGGAAGGAGATGATCTGGATCACCACGGACATCGTGATGATCACGAAGAGCCCGCCGATGATCGGCAGCAGCAGGATGGTGCGGGTGGACATCGCCATGCCGGCGATCAGACCGCCCAGACCCAGCGCGCCGGTGTCGCCCATGAAGATCCGCGCCGGGGACGTGTTCCACCACAGGAAGCCCACACAGGCCCCGGCCGCCGCCCCGGCTATCAGCGCGATCTCCAGCGGGTCACGGACCGCGTAGCAGTAGTCCTGGGTGTAGCTCGGGTCGGCGCACCAGTGCCGGTACTGCCAGAACGCGATCAACGCGTACGCGGCGAGCACCATCACCGAGGCGCCGGTGGCCAGACCGTCCAGGCCGTCGGTGAGGTTCACCCCGTTCGTCGCGCCCATCACCACGAAGATGAAGATGATCACCGCGCCGATCTTGCTGACCTCCAGGGCGTCGATGTCCCGGATGAAGCTCAGCGTGGTGCTGCCCACCGTCTCGGTGTTCGTCACCGCGCCCGACGCGTCGGTCATCGTGCTCGGGAAGTACAGCGCCACCACGCCGAAGACCGCGCCGACCAGGATCTGGCCGAGCAGCTTGCCGCGCTTGTTCAGCCCGGCGCTGTTGCGCTTGCGCACCTTGAGGAAGTCGTCGAGGAAGCCCACCGCACCGGAGAAGACCATCAGCCCCAGCAGCACCAGCGCGGTGATGGTCGGCTCGACCTGGGCGATCTGCGCGTCCGGCAGGGTGGTCAGGGCCAGGTGCCCGGCCACGTACGCGATCACCGTGGCCAGGATGAAGACCACGCCGCCCATCGTCGGCGTGCCCTTCTTGGTCTGGTGCATGGCCGGGCCCTCGGCCCGGATCGGCTGGCCGGCCTTGAGCCGGGTGAACACCTTGATCGCGATCGGGGTGCAGAAGAGCGAGACGAGGAAGGCCACCCCGACGGCGACGATCACCGCCCTCACGCGGTAGCTCCGTTCCCGGTGGTGGCGTCGGCGCGCAGGGCGTCGGCCACCTCCCACGTCCGGTACCGGGAGCCCTTGACCAGGACGACATCGCCCGGCCGTAGCTCGCCCCGCAGCACCTCGACGGCCGCCGCCTGATCGGTGAGCAGCACCGACTCTCCTCCCCAGTTCCCTACCGCTGTCGCGCCCTCATGAATCGGCGCAGCCGGCTCGCCCACCACGAGCAGCCGGTCGACACCCAGCTCGGCCGCGAGTTGGCCGACCTCAGCGTGGCCGTCCCGCTCGAACGGGCCCAGCTCGGCCATGTAGCCGAGCACCGCGACGGTACGCCGACCCCTCCCGAGCGTGGCGAGCGCCTTCAGCGCCGCCGACATCGACGCCGGGTTGGCGTTGTACGAGTCGTCGATCACGGTCACCCCGTCGGGGCGGTCGAAGACGTCCATCCGCCGGGTGGAGACCAACCCCAGCTCGCCGAGCGCCGTGGCCAGGTCGGCCAGCGGCATGCCCAGCTCCCGGGCGACGGCCGCCGCGGCGAGGGTGTTCGACACCTGGTGGCGGCCGGTCAGCCCGAGCCGCACCGGCGCGCGCCCCTCCGGGACGACCAGGGTGTACGACGGACGTCCGCGATCGTCGAGCGTGACGTCCTCGGCCCGCACGTCGGCGTCCGGGGCCTCGCCGTAGCGGACCACCCGGGCCCGGGTGCGGCTCGCCATCGCGTCCACCCGCGGGTCGTCGGCGTTGAGCACCGCCAGCCCGTCCGGCGGCAGCGCCTCGACCAGCTCCCCCTTGGCCACGGCGATGGTCTCCTGCGAGCCGAACTCACCGATGTGGGACGTTCCGACGTTGAGCACCACGGAGATCCGCGGCGGGACGATCTCGCACAGGTAGCGCACGTGCCCCACCCCGCGCGAGCCCTTCTCCAGCACGAGGTAGCGGGTGTCCGGCCCGGCCTGCAACGCGGTGTACGGGTGCCCCAGCTCGTTGTTGAACGAGCCGGGCGGCGCCACCGTGGACCCGAGCCGGGCGGTGAGCTGGCCGATCAGGTCCTTGGTGGTGGTCTTGCCCGACGAGCCGGTGAGGCCGATGACGGTCAGCCCGGGCAGCCGGTCCACCACCGCGCGCGCCAGCCGGCCCATCGCGGTCAGCGCGTCGCCGACCAGCACCATCGGCACGCCGGGCACCTCGCGGGTGCCGAGCACGGCCACCGCGCCGGCCGAGATCGCCCCCGCCGCGTAGTCGTGCCCGTCGACCTTCTCCCCCGGAAAGGCCACGAAGAGCGCCCCGGGCCCCACCTTGCGCGAGTCGAACTCGACCGGGCCGGTGACGGTGGCGGCCGGGTCGACGGCGACCAGCCGCCCGTCGACCGCCGCGGCCACCTCGGCCAGGCTCAGCGCGATCACCGCTGACCCGCCAGGTCCCCGAAGCGAGCCCGCAGCGCGTCGGCCAGCTCGATGCTGTCGTCGAACGGGAACACCTCGCCCGCCACCTCCTGGCCGCGCTCGTGGCCCTTCCCGAGCAGCGCGATCACGTCGCCCGGCGCGGACAGCCGGACAGCCTCGTCGATCGCGGCTCGGCGGCCCGCCACCTCGATGATCCGGGCGGCCGCGCCGGCCCGGTACGCCCCGGCGAGCACCTCGGCGCGGATCTCCGCCGGGTCCTCGGTACGCGGATTGTCGTCGGTCACCAGCACCACGTCGGCCCCCTCCGCCGCGGCGGCGCCCATCACCGGCCGCTTGCCCCGGTCCCGGTCCCCGCCCGCGCCGATCACGCAGATCAACCGGCCGGCGCTCAGCTCACGCAGCGCGGCCAGGGCGGCCACGATCGCGTCCGACTTGTGCGCGTAGTCGACCACCCCGCGCACCGGCCCGGCGACGTCCACCAGCTCCAGCCGGCCCGGCACCCCGCCGCAGGCGGCCACGCCGTCCGCCGCGGTCGCCGGATCCACCCCGGCGCCCACCAGCGCGGCGATGGCCAGCAGCGCGTTGGCGACGTTGTGCCGCCCGGGCAGCGCCACCCCGGTGGGCAGGACCACCCCGTCCGGGCCGTGCGCGGTGAACCGCTGGGCGTACCCCTCGCCGCTCACATCGTCGGCCCACCAGGTCGCGGCCGGGTCGCCGGCCGCGGAGTAGCTGACCGTCGCCGGCTTGTACAGCGGCGCCAGCGCCGGGTCGTCGTGGTTGAGCACCTCGACCGCGCACCGGCCGTCGAAGAGCTGCGCCTTGGCGGCGAAGTAGTCGGCGCTGTCGGCGTGGAAGTCCAGGTGGTCGGAGCCGAAGTTGGTGTAGCCACCGACGGCGAACCGCACACCGCCCACCCGGCCCATGGCCAGCGCGTGGCTGGAGACCTCCATGACCACCGCGGTGACCCCCCGCTCGCGGGCGGTGGCCAGCATGGCGTGCAGGTCGGTCGCCTCCGGGGTGGTGCGCACGCTGTCGATCACCAGGTCGCCGAGCCGGGTCTCCACGGTGCCGATCAACCCGGTGGTGTGCCCGGCGGCGCGCAGCCCCGACTCGATCAGGTAGGCGGTGGACGTCTTTCCGGCGGTGCCGGTCACGCCGATCACGGTCAGGCCTTCGGTCGGGTCGCCGTAGACGGCCGAGGCCAGCTCGCCGAGCGCCGCACGGGGGTCGGGCACCACCAGGACGGGCAGGCCGGTCCCCGCCGCCAGTTCGGCGCCGGCCGGGTCGGTCAGCAGGGCCACCGCGCCGGCCTCGGCGGCGCCGGCGGCGAACTCCGCGCCGTGCCGGCGCGCGCCGGGCAGCGCCGCGTACAGGTCGCCGGGGCGGACCTCCTGGCTGGCGTGGGTCGCCCCGGTGACGACCACTCCGGCGGCGTCCGCCGGCAGGTCGACGGCGAGCCGGACGGCGAGATCACCGAGCCGGACTCCGGTCACGGTACGTGGACGTGGATTGCCGGGCACGGCGTCAGACCCTACCCGGTCGCACGGTTCCGGCCGCACAGCCGCCCCGGTGGTTCTTCGGCACTCACCGATGATGTCCCGCCGTCGCTGGTCAGCGCGGATAGACCACGAACTTGGGCGCCGAACCGCCGGTGGACGGCGGTACACGGTAGTGACGCAGCGTGAACTGCATCATGCTCCGGAACGCCGGATTGGCGATCGCCGCACCCCCGCCGCCGGGCGCGTACACGAAGACCGCGATCACGTACCGGGGCTTCTCCGCGGGGGCCATGCCGATGAAGGAGGACACCTCGCCGGGCTGCTTCTTGCCGTCCACCAGCCGCCAGCCGGTGCCGGTCTTGCCGGCGACCCGATAACCGGGTACCGCCGCGGTCACGCCGGTGGCGTTGTCGACCGTGGTGACGGCCTCCAGCATGGTGCGCAGGGCCGCCGCGTTCTGCGGGCTGAGCACCGAGCGGGTCACCGGGGCCGGCGCGGGAGTGCGTTTGCCGTCCGGGCCGATCGTCTCCTTGACCAGGTGCGGCTGCACGTACGTGCCGTTGTTGGCGATGGCGGCGTACGCGGCTGCCATCTGCAGCGGCGTGGCGTCCACGCTGTGCCCGATCGGCACCGACCCGTACGACGATCCGCTCCACTCGTCGGCCGGCAGCAGCCGCCCGCTGGCCTCGCCCGGTAGCCCCTCGCCGGTGGGCTGGCCGAGCCCGAACCGCTTCTGGTAGTCGATCAACCGGTCCGGGCCGAGCTTGTCGGCGATCGTGATGGTGCCGACGTTCGACGAGTACGCGAGCATCCCGGGCACGCTCATCCGCCGGCCGTTGGCCGGGTGGGTGTCGGAGAACCAGGTGTCGCCCATCTTGATGCTGTTCGCGATGGGCAGCGTGGTGTCCGGGGTGATCACCCCCTCCTGCAACGCCGCGCCGAACGTGATCGCCTTGTGCACCGAGCCGGGGTCGACCACGAAGCTGGTCGCGGCGTCCTCCCGGGCGACCGGGTCGCTCGGGATCGGCTTCGCCGCGTTGTAGGTGGGTTCGCTGGCCTGGGCCAGCACCTCGCCGGTGGGCACGTCGATGATCACCGCCGCGGCGGTGCCGCCGCGCTGCTGCGCCATCCCCGCGCTGAGGATCTGCTGCGTGCGGAACTGGAGGTCACCTTCGATGGTGAGGGCCATCGAGCTGCCCGGCTTGGCCGGGGTGGTCCGGCTGTAGCCGCCCGGGATCGGCGCGGCGAGGTCACCGAGGCCGGCCTCGTACACCCGCTTGCCGTCCTGCCCGGCGAGTTGCTCGTCGTAGCGGGCCTCCAACCCCTCCAGCCCCACCATGTCCTGGCTGGTGAAGCCGATCAGGTTGGCCGCCAGGTCGCCGCCGGGCACCTCGCGGCGCTCGTCGCGGTGCACCCCGATGCCGGGCAGCTCAAGCGCCACCACCTGCTTGGCGGTCGGGATCTCCACCCCCCGGGCCAGGTACTCGAACCGGGACGGGTTGCCGTTCTCCAGCTTGCGGGGCTTCATCAGCTCGGTCAGCCGCGATACCGGGATGCCCAGCAGGGGCGAGAGCGCCTTCGCGGTGGCGGCGGAGTCCTCGATCTCGGTCGGGTCGGCGAACACGTACCGCGCCTCGACGCTGTGGGCCAGCGGCTCGCCGGTGCGGTCGTAGATCGCGCCGCGCGGCGCCGGCAGCTCGACCGTGCGGGTCCGGTCGGCGACGCCGCCGCCGGCGTACGCCGGGGTGTCCACCGCCTGGAGGAAGATGAGCCGGATCCCGATCACGGCGAACAGCGTCAGGGTGAGCGCGGTCCCGAGCCGCAGCCGCAGCCGCGGGTCGGCCGCTTATACACATCT
>NZ_RCVI01000206.1:0-4619 GCF_003667455.1 Micromonospora sp. CV4
CCATTGGGGACGCCGAGCGGCCCGCTGCCGGACCGGCGGGCCGCTCGGCGTCCCCAATGGTTCCGGGCTTGCCGGGGCCGGACCCGGCACGGTGCGGTTGGGATTGCCGATGCCGGCGCCGGCGATGCCCGCGCCGCCACCATTCGCCCCGCGCCCCGGTCGTCGGGGCAGGCCCGACTCGGTGAGTGGGAGGTCGACCGGTGCGGGTGGCGTCGTGTCGGCGGCGGCCGGTGCCCCGCTGCCGAACGCGTCCCAGGACGCACCGGACTCCAGGCTGCGGGTGGCCCGGCTGAGCAGATCCGGGTCGAAGCCGGCCGGTGCGGCGGTGGCCGTGAGGGATCGTGCGCCCCGGCCGTGACCGAGCGCGGCCGGCGAACGCCGGTCCCGCTCGGGCACGGCGGCCCGGGCGACGGTGGCCCCGGCCCGGTCGGCGCGTCGGAGCACCAGCGACGCCGGTGGGATCTCCAGCTGGGCCGTGACCCCGCCGCCGTCGGTGGCGGCCAGGCTCACCACCCAGCCGTGGCGGCGGGCCAACCGGCCCACCACGAAGAGGCCGAGCACCTCGGTCGGTGCCAGGTCGAGCCGCTCCCGCCGGGTGAGCCGTGCGTTCTCGTCGGCCAGTCGCTGCTCGCTCATCCCGATGCCGCGGTCCACCACCGTGATCCGGGCACCGAGCCCGGACGCCTCACCGGCCACCAGCACCCGGGTGTGCGGCGGGGAGAAGATGGTGGCGTTCTCCATCAGTTCGGCCAGCGCCAGGATGAGGTCGCCGACCACGGCCGGCGCGGCCGAGATGCCGGCCGGCACCCGCACCTCCACCCGGGTGTAGTCCTCGATCTCGCCGAGCGCCAGCCGGACCACGTCGGCCAGCGGCACCGGCGCGGTGTGCGCGTCCGCCCCGGCCGATCCGGAGAGCACCACCAGGCTGCCGGCGTTGCGCCGCAGCCGGCTGGAGATGTGGTCGAGCCGGTACAGGTGCTCCAGCCGACCCGGGTCGACCTCCTGCTGTTCGAGCCGGTCGATCAGCGCGAGCTGCCGGCCCACCAGGTTCTGGGTGCGGCGCCCGACGTGGCCGAACATCTGCGCCACGTTGCGCCGGCCGGCGACCTGCCGTTCGACCAGCCGGGCCGCGGTGCTCTGCACCCGGTCGAAGGCCCGGGCCAGGTCGCCGATCTCGTCGTTGGCCCGGATGTCCACCGGATCCAAGCGGACCGGCTGGGCGCTCTCCGCCTCGTCGTCGGTGACCCGCACCAGCTCGGCCTCGGCGACCCGCGCGACCCGGTCGGCGGAGCGGGTGAGGCGGGTCAGCGGCCGGGCCACCGTACGGGCGACGGCCGTGCTGAGCAGCACCACCACCGCCAGGATCAGCGCCGCGGCGCCTCCGACGAGGTACGCGGCGGTCAGCGCCCGCCGCTGCTCGGCGGTCACCTCGGCGAGTACGTCGGCGACCAGCTTCTTCTCGATGAACTGGCCGAGCCGGATCATCGACCGGACGGACGGGAACAGCGCGTCCAGTGGGATGTCGCGGATCGCTCCGGCCGGGTCCCGGGCGCTGGTGACCAGGAAGTCGGAGCTGGTACGGGCGGCCACCGCCACGTCGTTGAGCCGGGCCACCGTCAACTGCTCGGGCGTGATCAGACTGCGGAAGCGCTGGCTGTCCACCTGGAGGGCGGCCATGCAGGCCACGTACCCGGCGCTGGCCTGCGCGCTGCCGGTCGCCTTGACCAGCACGATCAGGGTGGCGCAGGCGCCCAGCCCCTCGTCGGCGCGCAGCAGCCCGTCCAGGGCCAGCACCTGGCGGCCCGGCCGGGTGTCGGTGTCCACGCTGAACGGCAGCCGCAGTGACTCGATCATTCCCCGGTTGACCGGGCCGAACGCGTCCATCACCTGGGTCGGGCTCGCGGCCCGGGCGAGGACGGCGGTCCGCAGGTCGATGAGGCTGGACACCCCGTGCAGGGCGTGGTCGACCTGGTCGGTCAGCGCGTCGCTGCCCCCGGCCCGCAGGTCGGCGACCCGGTCGTCCACGTCGGCGGTCTTGCGGACCAGTTCGGCGCGTTCCACCCGGCCGAGCAGGAAGCCGACCGAGAGGATGCGTTCCTGCTGGAGGTCCTGCACCAGGCTGCCGACGCGGCTGGCGAGTCGCACCCGCTCGGCGATGTCGCTGGCGCGCTGGGCCGCGGCCACCCGGTCGAGCACCACGGGCACGGCGAGGCCGACCATGCTGAGCAGGGGGATGACCACGAGCAGCGCGAGCTTGCCGCGGATCCGGAGCCTACCGAGCAGCATCGGACGGTCCCCACTGGGCGGTTTCCGGGTCGCGGGTCGCGCCGACCGGTTGCAGCGGCCGCGGGTCACCTGGTCGACCGGTGTGGATCGCCGGCTGCCAGGGGTCGCCCGATGGTGAAAGGTCGGGGCTGTCGGCGCGCGTTGCGGGCAGCGTGGCCCGGCGGCGGGCGCGACGGCCGGCGGCGATGAGCAGCGCGGCGAGCCAACCCAGCAGCAGCAGGGCGGTCACCCCGGCCCCGATGGTCTGCCAGCGGTCCCGGTCCAGCGCGTCGATCCGCTCGATCAGCAGGGCGTCCAGCTCACTGAGGATGACCGGCTGGAGCTGGAGGGCGGCCGTGTGCGTGTCGAGTCGGGCGGCGGCCAGCCTGGCCGGGTCCACCGCGCCCGTGCCGGGGGCCGGGGCGGACGACGCGGCCAGCGCCTCGACCGAGCGCTGGTAGGTGTCCAGCGGGGTCAGCACGTTGGCGCCCAGGTCGGTGCTCTCCGAGCTGTCCACCGCGGAGCGCAGGTTGTCGACCAGGTCGGTGGCGGGCGTCAGCGCGGCCACCCGCAGTCCGGTCAGCTCGATCAGGCTGCGGGCCTGCTCGGCGGCCGGCCGGCGAGGGGCGAGCGTGCCCAGGTCGGCGAGCCGGCCGGCGGCCACCAGCGCTTCGGGCAGCTCCTGGCCGGCGCTGCCCTGGAGGAAGAAGGAGTCGGCGCCCGGGTCACGAACCAGCCCGGAGCTTTCCCGGACCTTGCGGTGCAGGGCCAGCAGCAGATCGGTGACCTCGCCGTACGCGGTGTAGGCGGACTCGGGGTCGGTGGGGCTGCGGCCGTTCAGCGCCTCCAGTTTGGTCCGCAGGCCGGCCCAGCGTTCCTGGCTGCGCAGCTCGGTGCCGATCCGGGCATCCACCGCGGCGGCGTCCTCGACCGCGCGGGTCAGCGCCTCGCGGGGCGCGGGGCGGCCGTTGACCGCGGCGGACTGGGTCTCGATCAGGGCGTCGGTGACCGGGGCGAGGGCGCGGAGGTACTGCACGCCGAGCCGTTCCCGGGCGGCCAGGTCGCGGTTGTCGCCGGTCTGCCGCCAGGTCTGCACCAGGAGCAGGCCGATCGGCGCCAGCAGCGCCGTGACGAGCAGCAGCGGCAGTAGTCGGCCCCACCTGGACGGCCGTCGACGGGCCCGCGGCGCGGGGACTGTCATGTGTGTCTCCTCCGGCTTCGGGCGGGGGGTCGGCGCGGTGGCGGGTTCGCCGACGAGTCCCGTGCACCGGACCGGAAAACTAGCCGAATCGCCCGTGGGCGAACCGGCTGCCGGTGAGTCAGGTTTGCGTCAGTTCGAGCGATGTCACCGTTCGTCCGTGTTGCGGGCACGCTGTGTCCCATCGGCGGGTGTGACATGAAGGGATCGAGGTGGATATCCGCCGAAGATCGGAATTCACGTGATCCGAACTCAACTCACTGTGCCGCCTTCGACCGTGCGCGGTCGCACCTCGTCCGACCGCCGATCGGAGCAACCGGACGGACGTACGGCGGATCTCAGCCAACGCTCAGCCTGTGGCCCGTACCGTGTGCCGCATGAGATCGCCGTCGCCGGCCGCGTGGTTCCGGCGTGCCCTGCCCACCCGCCGCCGAGCGATCGCCGCAGCGGCGGTCGTCGTCCTCCTGGCGGCCGCCGTGACCTGGGCGGTGTGGCCGCAGGGGTCGGGCGTACGCACCGAAAGCGCGATGCTCACGGTCCGCTCCGGACCGTCCGGCGACCAGCCGGTGGACCTGGACACCACCTTCTACCTGCCGACCGACGCCTCGTCCGGTCGCAAGGTGCCGGCGGTGCTGCTGGCGCACGGGTTCGGCGGCACCAAGGAGTCGGTGCGCTCCGACGCGGAGGAGTTCGCCGGGCGCGGCTACGCGGTGCTCACCTGGACCGCGCGGGGCTTCGGCCGCAGCGGCGGCGAGATCCACCTGGACAGCCCGGACCACGAGGTACGCGACGCGCAACGGCTGCTGGACTGGCTGGCTGCCCGGCCGGAGGTGCGCACCGACGGCGCCGGCGATCCGAAGGTCGGCGTGGTCGGCGGCTCGTACGGCGGTGGGTTGGCGCTGCTGCTGGCCGCCCAGGACCGCCGGGTGGACGCGATCGTCCCCATGATCACCTGGAACGACCTGTCCCGGGCGTTCCTGCCGGAGAGCACCGGCGGGGCGCCGACCGAGGGCGTGTTCAAGAAGGGCTGGGCCGGTCTCTTCTTCGGTGGGGGCGGCAACGTGGGCAGCGGCCCGGCCGGGCTCTCCGGCGGGACCGCCGCCCAGCCGGAGGGCGCGCCGGCCTCCGCCGGCCCACCGAGCCCGGGGCCGGGCGC
>NZ_RCVI01000285.1:0-4609 GCF_003667455.1 Micromonospora sp. CV4
GGCGAGGGGCCGGGCGGGCGGCCTCGCGGACCGCCTCGGCCAACGCGACCAGGTCGTCGGTGGTCGGCGGCGGCGGTTCGAACTCGCCCTCGTGCCGGACCACGTCCCAGCCCCGCGGTGCGGTGAGGCTGCGGGCGTGCGGCTCGCACAGGTCGTACGTGTGCGGCTCGGCGAAGGCCGCCAGCGGGCCCACCACCGCGGTCGACTCGTTGTAGACATAGGTCAATGTGGCGACCGCTTGCCGGGGGCAGCCGTTACGGGAGCAGCGCCGTGGTGACCTCACGGCGGCAGGGTATCTCCATTACCGGGTCCGGCGCATCGCTTCGCGTTGCGACACGCCCGTCGTGGTGATCACAATCCACCCGTGCGGCGCACGGCGCGCCACGGGAGAGGCGCTGCCGCTGGCCAGCCCGACGCGGGGGCTACCCTTTGCCTCATGACGAGCCCGGAACACCGCCGCCCCGGTTCCGGCCGGCGCGCCCACCGTGACCGGCACGGGCGCGGGTTGCGTGGGCGGTTGGTACCGGCGACCGTGCCGCTGGCGCGGACCAAGGCGGAGGTCTTCGACGACCTGGTCCTGGACACCGTCGAGACGCTGGAGCGGCGGTTCGCCAAGGAGCTGGCCGGTGTCGAGTTCGCGGTCGAGGACGTCCCGCCGGATCTCAA
Organism: Micromonospora sp. CV4; assembly: GCF_003667455.1. Classification (NCBI taxonomy): domain Bacteria; kingdom Bacillati; phylum Actinomycetota; class Actinomycetes; order Micromonosporales; family Micromonosporaceae; genus Micromonospora; species Micromonospora sp. CV4. Next base: position 667 of record NZ_RCVI01000285.1, read on the forward strand.
CGTCTACGACTCCGACGTGCTGGAGGACGGCGAGGTCCCGCTGGCTCGGCTCCTGCCGGGCCGTCCGGGCCGGCAGGAGGTGCCGCCACGGATCGTGTTGTACCGCCGGCCCCTGGAGTTCCGGGCGATGGACCGTGAGGACCTCGCCGACCTGGTGCATGACGTGATCATCGAGCAGGTGGCGAATCTCCTCGGGGTCGACCCCGACGAGCTGGCCTGAGCACTTCCCCGCGCGGGCGAGCCGGGCGGCCCCCACCGCCCCGACTCCGCACCGCTCAGGCAGCGCGCCGCTTCAACTTGCGCCGCTCCCGTTCCGAGAGCCCACCCCAGATGCCGAACCGCTCGTCGTGACCGAGAGCGTATTCGAGGCATTCGGTCTTGACCTCGCAGCGCGAGCAGATGCGCTTCGCCTCGCGGGTCGAGCCGCCCTTCTCGGGAAAAAACGCCTCGGGGTCGGTCTGCGAGCACAGCGCCCGCTCCTGCCACTCCGGCGCGTTTCCGAGCAGGTCGGCCACCTCAAGCTGGCCGTCCATCAAATGCCTCCTTGTCGCGCACCGGCGTCATCGCCGCTGCAACCCCCCACGCGAAAGGCGTGCTTGTCCGTCCGGTCCCGTTTTGTTGCGTTCCGTGCGAACAACCCCATTCAAATTACACGCGTGTAATGCGTGCGCCGTCAAGCCAAACTTGATAATGGAGTCGCCCTCCCGACACCCCCGGCCGGCCACTCGGGCCGTCCAGCCTCGCAACCTGCCCTATCGATTCAGACCCCGGCCGAGTAACGCCCTCTCCGGCGAGTTGCCCGACTTTTCTGCCGTGGCGCTCCCCCGGCAGGCAGCCCCGCGACGACGCCTGGAGCACCGGACGACCCCCTCCCCACAAAGCTGATCTTGGTGGGGGACAGGTTAACGCGGCACGGCCCGGACCGCTCGTCGAGCGGCGGACACCGTACGCGCCCCGTCCACAATGTGGACGGAGCGCGGGCGAAAATGGATGCGGCACGGGTCAGTCGGTGGCCCCGAAACCGCTGCTCGGCCACACGAACTCGGCAATCGCTCCACCATGGACGGAAACCGTCTCCACGGACGTACTCTCGTCCCACCAGACGGTATATATCCCAGCCGGGAGGTCGGGGTAGACCGCACTGTGGATCGAGCCGTCCCGCACCCGGCGCTCCCGCACCGCCGAGTGGGTCCGTCGATCCTCGTCCGGGCTGATCTCAATCTCCGGACCGTGCAGATTCCGGCCGGTGTAGACGATCAGGGCACCGGTCGTGGTACGGCCGGTGGCGGGAAAAGGTTCGACCTCAGGGCCGGACGTGACCGTACGCGGTCGTGCGCTTGCGGGCCGGTCGACCGGCCGCCGTGGCGATCGCCCGCAACTGCTCCTCGGTCCGCGCGGAGCCGTTGCCGGAGCCGGCCATCCGGGAGATGGTCTCCTCCATGAGCGTGCCGCCCAGGTCGTTGCAGCCGCCCTGGAGCATCGCCACCGTGCCCTCGTCGCCCAGCTTGACCCAGGAGCACTGGATGTTGTCGATCCGGCCGTGCAACAGCAGCCGGGACATCGCGTGCACCACCCGGTTCTCCCGCCACGTCGGCCCGGGGCGGGCGATGCCGGCCAGGTAGATCGGGGCGTTGGTGTGCACGAACGGCAGCGCGACGAACTCGGTGAAGCCGCCGGTGCGGTCCTGCACACCCGCCAGCACCCGGAAGTGCGCCAGCCACTGCCCGGGATGGTCGACGTGGCCGTACATCATGGTGGAGCTGGACCGGATGCCCAGCTCATGGGCGGTGCTGACCACCTCGACCCAGGCGGCGGCCGGGAGTTTGCCCTTGGTCAGCACCCAGCGCACGTCGTCGTCGAGGATCTCCGCGGCGGTGCCCGGGATGGTGTCCAGCCCGGCCTCACGCAGCTGGGTCAGCCACTCGCGCACCGGAACGCCGGCCTTCGCCGCGGCGGTGACGATCTCCATCGGGGAGAACGCGTGCACGTGCATGTCCGGCACCCGGGCCTTGATCGCGCGCACGATGTCGGCGTACCCGGTGACCGGCATCTTCGGGTCGATGCCGCCCTGGAGGCAGACCTCGCTGGCGCCGGCCGCCCACGCCTCCTGCGCCCGGTCGGCGACCTGGTCGACGGAGAGACGGTACGCGTCGGCGTCCCGCTCACGCTGGGCGAAGGCGCAGAACCGGCAGCCGACGTAGCAGACGTTGCTGAAGTTGATGTTGCGGTTGACCACGTAGCTGACGTCGTCGCCGACCGCGTCCCGGCGCACGTCGTCGGCGAGCTGGCACAACTCGTCCAGCGCCGGCCCGTCCGCGCCGAACAGCGCCAGCGCGGCATCGGTGTGCGCCGGCTCCAGCAGCGCGGCCGGGTCGTCGGCGGCGAGCCGCAGCCCGGCCCGCAGGTCGCGGTCACCGGCGAGAGCGGTCGGCCCGGCGGTCACCTTCGTGGCCACCTCGGCCCAGTCGCCGTAGACGCTGTCGAAGTCGCCACGCCGGTCGTCGGTCCGGCCGGTGGTGTCGATGGTCGCGTGCAGGTCGGTCCGCCCGCCGAACACCTCCTCCGGCTCCTGCCAGGGCCGGCCCTGCGGCATGGCCGACTCGACCGCCATTCCCGTCGTCGCGTCGGCCAGGGCGCCGACGTGGGGCAGCAGCCGCGGGTCGAGCCACGGGTCACCCGCGCGCACGTACTCGGGGTAGATGGTCAGCCGCTCCCGCAGCGTGAACCCCGCCAGCTCGGTGTGCCGGGCCAGCTCCTCGATCTGCGGCCACGGGCGTTCCGGGTTGACGTGGTCCGGGGTGAGTGGGGAGACGCCGCCCCAGTCGTCGATGCCGGCCCGCAGCAGCAGGTCGTACTCGCCGGCGATGAGGTTCGGCGGCGCCTGGATGCGGGCCTTCGGCCCGAGCAGCAGCCGGGCCACCGCCACCGTCGCCGCCAGGTCGTGCAGCTCCGCGTCGGGCATCCCCCGCATCGCGGTGTCCGGCTTGGCGCGGAAGTTCTGCACGATCACCTCCTGGAGGTGCCCGTACTCCCGGTGCGCGCGACGGATCGCGAACAGTGCGTCCACCCGCTCGGCCGGGGTCTCCCCGATGCCGATCAGGATGCCGGTGGTGAACGGCACCCCGACCCGGCCCGCGTCGTCGAGCACCCGTAGCCGGACCGCCGGCTCCTTGTCGGGCGAGCCGAAGTGCGGGCCACCCGGCTCGGACCAGAGCCGCGTCGCGGTGGTCTCCAGCATCATGCCCATGCTCGGCGCGACCGGCTTGAGCCGTTGCAGCTCCGACCAGGACAGCACCCCGGGGTTGAGGTGCGGCAACAGGCCGGTCTCCTCCAGCACCGCGACCGCGCAGGCGCGCAGGTAGTCCAGAGTGGAGTCGTAGCCGCGCTCGTCCAGCCAGCTCCGGGCCGCCGGCCAGCGCTCCTCCGGCCGATCACCCAGGGTGAACAGGGCCTCCTTGCAGCCCTGGGCGGCCCCCGCCCGGGCGATGGCCAGCACCTCGTCGCGGTCCAGGAACGGCGCCGGCAGCCGGTGCGGCACCGTGGCGAACGTGCAGTAGTGGCAGCGGTCCCGGCAGAGCCGGGTCAGCGGAATGAAGACCTTCTTGGAGTACGTGACCACGCCCGGTCGCCCGGCGTCACGCAGGCCGGCGTCACGGATCCCACCGGCCACCCGGAGCAGCTCGTCGAGCGCGTCGCCGCGGGCGGAGAGCAGCGCGGTCGCCTCGTCGACGTCCAGCGCCCGCCCGGTCGCGGCCCGGCCCAGGGCCCGCCGCACGCTCGCCTCGCTGGGGCCGGAGTGGGTGCGATCAACCATCCGCTCAGCCTATGCGCTGCGCCCACCCGCCCCACCGCTCCCCACTGACACCCTCACCGGGCTCCCCCGCTCAGCCGATTTGATCATGAAGTTGTGGCCACGACACGCCGTGCCGACGGACAGCAACTT
>NZ_RCVI01000352.1:0-4580 GCF_003667455.1 Micromonospora sp. CV4
GGGCTTGCCGGCCGCCGGCTTCGCCTCGGCGCTGGGCTGGCTGACCGAGGCGGCCGCCTCGGGCTGGCCGTCCGGCTCCGGCGCCGCGGCCGGCGTGCCCGCCGACTCACCGCCCCGCGGGGTGGCGGCGCCCGGCGCCGGTCGGTAGTCGGCGAAGAAGTCGTGCCAGGCCGAATCGACGCTCGATGGGTCGGCGAGGTAGCGCTGGTACATGTCCTCGACGATCCACTCGTTCGGGCCGAAACCCGCCAGTGGGTTATCCTGCGAAGTCTGCTGGGTCGACACGGCCGGTAATCGCCTCTTTCACGCGGGTTTGTGTGTCACGCGGTGTCCGTCGCGCCCGGTTCGGAGCACGGACAGGACGGCTCCCAGGCTACGCCGTACCGATCGCGCAGGCATTTCCGCCTCGGTGGCGTGGTCCGATTCACAGAAGATGCCAGAAGTTCAGCAAGTGCTGCGGGTCGGCCCGACGGCTGGTAGGACGCCCGGCGCCAGCGCCTGAGTACCGGTACGGATGTCCGCACGGGCGCTCCTCGGCAGGATCGGCCGCATGGCTGACACGGGGGAACGGAAGCGGTACGGCCCGAGCATGGCGGTCGCGGTCGGTTGGTACGCCACCGCGATCGCGGCGGTGGTGGTCGGCACGACCAGCGTGCCGAGCGCGCCGCGGCAGGACTGTTCGGCGATGTTCAGCTGTCTCTCCCCGATGGAGTCGCTGGCGCTGGCCGGGCTGGTGTGGGGCGGGCCGGTGCTCATCGGGCTGCTGCTCGTCACGGCGGTGGTCAACGCGCTGGTCGTCCGCCATGTCCCCTCGGCGGTGCTCGCCGGCACCGTGTCCGTAGCGGTCACCGCGCCGGTCTGCGCCGTCGTGGCCGCCGTCTACCTGGGTCGCTCGTGAAGCGGCTCGGCCTGGGCGGCCTCTTCTTCACCTGGCTCTACGGGGTGCCGTTCCTGCTCCTGGTGGGCCTGATCCGGCGGACGTCCACGCCGTACACACCGACGCACGATGCGGCGCGGGCGTTCGGCGCGACCACCGACGCCCTGCTGACCGCGGGGCTCGTGCTCAACGCGGTGCTGCCGCTCGCCGGCCTGCTGCTCGCCGGGTGGGCGGGGGAGCAGGGCTGGCGGCGGCACTTCGGCTGGGCGTTCGGTGGGATGGCGCTGCTCTACCTGGCGGTCGCGCTCGCCGGCAGCATGGCGACCAGCACCCTGGTCGGTCACACCCCGGCCGATCAGGAACCGGAGCCGCCGGTCGGCCACTGCGTCCCGATCAGCGGCGGCCGGGGCTGCCCGGGCGGGTGAGCCGCCGACGCGGCACGAGAGCAGGCCCCACGACCGGGACGCCCCGGGGGTGGCGACCGAGCCGCCGCCACCCCGGGACGATCCGGGTCAGGAGATGTCGCGCCGGCGCATCAGCAGGGTGCCGACCAGGCCGGTGATCACCGCGTACCCGATCAGCACGAGGGCGCCGGCCCAGCGCGGCGGGTTGCCGGGGATGTCCGCCCCGGTGACCATCAGCGACGAGGCCAGCGACGGCACCAGCAGTTGCAGGTTGTTGATCCAGTCGCCCCAGCGGGCGGCCAGGATGCTGATCACCACGATGGCGCCGATCGAGCCACCGAGGTAGAGCAGGATGCCGGTCACGGTCGCGCCGATCTGGCTGCGGATCAGCACGCCGATGCCGACGCCGAACACCGCCCAGAGCAGGTACGCGAGCAGGTTCAACCCGATCGCGCGCCAGGCCGCGTCGTTGCCCAGTTGCGAGCCGACCCCAACGGCGTTCAGCACCGCCGCGCCGGCGAGCAGGTTGAGCGCCGTGGTGACCAGCCAGAACAGCAGCGCCAGCAGACCCGCCGCGGCGAGCTTGGCGCTCATCACCGCGGTGCGGTGCGGCGTGGTGAGGAACGTGGTGGTCACCGTCTGGTGGAAGAACTCACTGGTCACCACGATGATGCCGAGCAGCATCACGATCAGCAGACCGAAGAACTGCCCGGTGGTGAACAGGTTCGACGAGAGCGCGTCCGGACTGGCCGCGGCCGCCAGGGTGTCGACCTGGTCGGGTGGCACCTCGCCGAGGTTCCCGCTCGTCAGGGCGTCCGCCTGCAACCAGTTGATGAGCAGGGTGAGCGCCCAGAGCGGCAGGCTGATGAGCGCGAAGATCCACCAGGTGTTGGTAGTACGGATCTTGAGCAGTTCGGCTCGGATCAGGTTCATCGGATGCCCGCCTTTCCGGCCGTCAGCTCCAGGAAGACCCGTTCCAGGTCGGGCCGTTCGGTGGTCAGTTCGTGCAGCTCGACCCCGGCGGTCAGGGCGGCGCGGCCGATCGTCGGGGCGTCCACCCCGCCGACCAGCAGGACACCCTGCTCGTCGGTGTCGACGGTGGCCGACTGCGCCTTCAGCGCGGTGATCAGCGCCTCGGCGTGCGGGGTGCGGACCCGGACCCGAGCGCCCTGCGCCATCGACCCGAGGACCTGGTCGACCGGGCCCTGGCGGACCAGCTGCCCGGCCGCGATGATCACCACGTCGTCGGCGAGCAACTGCATCTCCGACAGCAGGTGGCTGGAGACCAGCACGGTGCGACCCTCGTGGGCGAGGTTCTTGAGGAACCCGCGCATCCACCGGATGCCCTCCGGGTCGAGCCCGTTCGCCGGCTCGTCCAGGATCAGCACCCGGGGGTCACCGAGCATGGCGGCGGCGATGCCGAGCCGCTGCTTCATGCCCAGCGAGTAACCCTTGAACTTGCGCTTCGCCGCCGGGGTCAACCCGACCAGGGCCAGCGCCTCGTCGGCCCGCTGCTTGGGCAGCCCGGCCGCCGCGCAGATCACCCGCAGGTGGTTGATGCCGGTGCGGCCCTTGTGCGCGCTGGACGCCTCCAGGATCGCCCCGACGTGCCGCAGCGGGTCGGAGAGGTCGGCGTACCGGTGGCCGCTGATGGTGGCCGTGCCGGCGGTCGGCGTGACCAGGTTCAGCAACATGCGCAGCGTGGTGGTCTTGCCGGCGCCGTTCGGGCCGAGGAAGCCGGTCACCCGCCCCGGCGCGACGGTGAAGGACAGGTTGTTCACCGCCCGGACGTTCTTGTACTGCTTCGTCAGACCGGACACCGTGATCTGACCGTCGCTGGTGGGGCTTCGCTGCCCGTCAGTCATCGTTCTCCTCCCGTGTGCGGCGTCGAGGTACGCCGTGGCACAGCGTGACGGCCCCGAGCAACAAGGTCAATCAGGCACGGTCCGTACGGCGTGGTCCGCCTTGGGGTGGAGGCGGGTCCTCCCCGCGGACGATGGAGCGGGTCAGCGGGCGATCCAGGTGGCCCGGGCAACGCCGAGCAGTGCGCCGTCCGGTCCGTACAGGCTGGTGTGGACGAGGGCCTTGCGCCCCTGGGCGTGGATCAGCGCACCCGTCACCACGCACTCGTCGCCCGGCGCCGGCAACGCGGTGACCACGGCGGCGATCCGGCCCAGCAGGTACGGGCGGCCGGGCGCGAGCACCGTCCAGCCACCCGGACAGTCCAGCGCCGCCCAGATCGTGGCGTCGCTGACCTGCTCCGGCGCCCGGAACGGGGCGGCGGTCCGGCCGTCCGGCAGGCGGCCAGGGAAGATCCGCAGCCCGTCGGCCCGGCGCGGACCGCAGACGTAGCAGTCGGGGAACGGATGCTCGACCAGGCCGGGGTAGCGGGTCGCGGCGCCGACCGCGGTGTCCCGGTCGACCGGCGGTACGACGGCGTCCACCGCCCCGGCCGGGCGGACCTCGGCCACCAGTTCGCCGGCCGGGTCACGGACCTCGCCGTCGATGATCCTCAGCGCCGTCTCCAGCGGTGGTGGCCGGCGCAGCGTCACCTCGACCGGGCCGGTGCCGCCCGCCGCGGTGGCGAAGACTCCGGCGCTCCAGCCGCCGTTGCCGGAGCCGGGCGGCCCGTTGTAGCGGGACTCGATGCGCATCGTCGACCTCCGGTGGGGCGTGCCGGCGCCGTCGCCGGGTCCGTCCGGCAGCCTCGCACGGCCGCCGTCGGGCGCATCCGCCGGCCGGCGTTCATCCGATCGACACGGTGGTCACCGCCGATGGCAACCCCGGGCACCTACACAGATCCCATGGCCGTTCTGCATGCCGCTGGCGCACCCCTGACGACCAGCGGATACACCCTGCTGATCGCCGACGACCCGACCCAGGTCGCGGCCGCGCAACGCCTGCGTCACGAGGTGTTCGCCACCGAGCTCGGCGCCACCCTCCGCCCGAGCGAAACCGGGATGGACGTGGACCCCTTCGACGCCCACTGCGACCATCTGATCGTCCGCCAGGAGAGCACCGGCGAGGTGGTCGGTACGTACCGGCTGCTGCCTCCCGGCCGCACCAACCGGCGGTACGCCGAGGACGAGTTCGACCTCGCCGCGCTCGATCCGCTCCGCGACGACCTGGTCGAGGCGGGCCGGTCCTGTGTGCACCCGGACCACCGCTCGGGCGCGGTCATCAACCTGATGTGGGCCGGCATCACCCGGTACCTGCACCTGCGCGGCTCGCGCTGGCTGGGCGGCTGCGCCTCGGTGCCGGTGGCCGACGGTGGCCGGGCGGTGGCGGAGGTGTGGGCG
>NZ_RCVI01000397.1:0-4569 GCF_003667455.1 Micromonospora sp. CV4
GTGCGACCCCGGGCCAGCAGGACGGCGGCGCCGACGGCAGCGCCCGCTGACGGCATCACCATGACGCATCTCGACCCGCCGGGCGGCCACGGTCGCCCGGCGGTTCCGTCCGCGCCCGCCACCGCCGCGCTGGCCCGCTGCGTCTCGGTCGAGCCGGCCAAGTTCGCCGCCGCGCACTGGGGGCACACCCCGCTGCTGTCCCGCGCCGCTGAGCTGCCCGATCCGGCCGGTTTCACCGACCTGTTCAGCCCCGCCGACGCCGACGAGCTGCTCAGCCGGCGCGGTCTGCGTACCCCCTTCCTGCGCATCGCCAAGGACGGGCAGCTCGTGCCGGCGGCGCGCTGGACCGGCGGCGGCGGCGCCGGCGCGGAGATCGGCGACCAGGTGCTCGACGAGCGGGTGCTGGAGCAATACGCGGCCGGGGCCACGCTGGTGCTGCAGGGCCTGCACCGGATCTGGCCGCCGCTGATCGACTTCGCCCGCGACCTGGGTCTCGCGCTGAACCAGCCGTTGCAGATCAACGCCTACCTCACCCCGGCGGGCAGCCAGGGCTTCGCCACCCACTACGACACCCACGACGTGTTCGTGCTCCAGGTCGACGGTCGCAAACACTGGCGGATCCACCCGCCGGTGCTGCCGGACCCGCTGGAGAAGCAGCCCTGGGGCGGCCGCGCCGACGAGGTCGGGGCCACCGCGCAGGGCCCGGCCGCGCTGGACGTGGTGCTCGCCCCCGGCGACGCGCTCTACCTGCCGCGTGGCTGGCTGCACAGCGCGCAGGCGCAGGAGGCCAGCTCGCTGCATCTGACCGTGGGCATCCGCGCGTTGACCCGGTACGCCCTGGTCGAGGAGCTGCTCGCCCTCGCCGCCGAGGACCAGCGCCTGCGGGCCAGCCTGCCGTTCGGCACCGACGTCGCCGACCCGGACGCCATCGAGCCGGAGCTGACCGAGACGGTGGAGGCGCTGCGGGACTGGCTGCTGCGCGCCAATCCGAGCGCCGTCGCGGCGCGGCTGCGGCAGCGGGCCTGGCCGGCCGCCCGACCGGCGCCGATCCGGCCGCTCGCCCAGGCCGGCGCATTGGCCACGCTGAACGCCGACTCCCGGCTCACCCCGCGTCCGGGCCTGCGCTGGCAGCTCGCGCCGCATGGGCCGGACACGGTGGCGCTGCGGCTGTTCGACCGCACCATCACCCTGCCCGCCGACTGCGAGCCCGCCGTCCGCGCCCTGCTCACCGGCGGGGTCGTCCGGGTCGGTGACCTGCCCGGGCTGCCCGACGACGCCGACCGGGTCACCCTCGCCCGCCGGCTGCTGCGCGAGGCCGTCCTGGTCCCGGCCTGAGGTATCGCCCTCGTTGACGACCTCGCCCGGGTATCCGCCTCGATCCTGAGGGGTCCAGGTCAGCGGCCGAGGACCAGCAGCAGCGCGGTGGCGAGCAGGCCGGCGCCGAGCACGATGGTGATCGGTCGGGGCCCGAGGACGGCGTGCCGGCGGTCGGCCACCATCCGCGCCGGCACCAGGCCGACCAGTGGCCCGAGCAGGGTCACCACCAGCGCCAGCACCGGCATCCCGACCGCGAGGTCGCCGCCGTACCCGACGCCGAGCGCCCGCGCGCCGGCGCCCAGCCCGTACGCGAGCACCGCGCCGGCCACCCCGCAGAGCGCCAGCAGCGGGTTGACCGAGCCCGGCAGCTCGCCCGGCTGCCCGGCCCGGTCGAGCAGATCGCGGGCCCGGCTGAGCAGCAGCACCGGGTCCGTCGAGCCACCGTCGGCCGGGGCGGGCGGGCCACCGAGGCGGCGGGCTCCGGCACCGAGACGCTTGCGCAGCTCCTGCCACAGGTGCGCGACCTCGGCGTCCACCCGCTCCTGCTCCTCGCGCGCCGCGACCAGCTCCTCCTCCGCGTGCCGCACCTGTTCGGCGGCGTCGGCGACGGCCCGGTCGGCCGCCGCGCACTGCCGGTCGTACCAGGTGTGCGCCTCGGCGCGCTGTTCGCGCACCCGGGCGGTCAGCTCCGCCAGCCGCCGCAGCTGCGCCGCGTACGTCTCACTGGCCACCGGTTGGTTCATCGCGTCGGTCCGTAGGGGATGATCACTTGCCCGGTGCGGTGCACCGCGCGGTCGAAGAAGAGCCCCCGCCACGGGCGGGGATACCAGTCGGGGCCGCCGGTGCCCGGATAGAGCGAGGCGCCCAGCTCGCCGCCGTGCGCGTCCAGGGCCACCCAGGCGCCGATCTGGTCGGTGCGGGCGGCCGGTCCGCCGAGGTCGGCGCGCATCCGGGCCACCCCCCGCCACCAGGCCAGCACGTGGGTCCGCCGTTCCGGCCCGTCGTGCAGGACCCGGCGCAGCTGCTCCAGACCGGTCCGGCGGCCCGCCCGCGCGGCCAGCGCCCCGGCCGCGGCGTCCACCGCGAACAGCAGCAGGTAGTGCGGGCTGCCCGTCCCGGTGAGCCCGTCGGCGGTCTCGGCCATCAGCTCGCCGACGGTCTCCTCGTCGTACCAGGCGGCGTCGTCGGCCAGGTCGTCGTAGAGGGCACGGGCGATCGGGTCGGCGTCGGGGTCCAGGCAGGCGATGGAGAACCGGGCGGTGCCGGGCGGGTGTTGGCGGGCCAGCGACCGGGCGGCCGCGTCCAGCACCGCGCACGCCTCGTCCACCCGGGTGCCCAGCACCGCGAGGTTGCGCCCGGGTGCGCGCGGCAGCCGCAGCGCCGCCGAGCGGGCCTGCACGTCGATGATCTCGCCGAGCAGGGCCACCGGGCTGCGCGGCGCCGACCCGTCCGCCGGGGCGGCGAGCGCCCGGAAGTCCGGGGCCTCCGCCAGCCGGGGAATCGCGTCGCCGTCGAAGAGCCGGGCCGGCGCCGCGTCCGGCGGGCGCATCCGCCACAGCCGGTTCTGCAGGGCGCTCCACGTCTCCCAGTCGCTGGCCGCCGGGATCCGGGCGATCTCGTTGCCCTCCACCATGCCGGACTCGGCGTTGACGACCGCGTGCCAGCGGGGCAGTTGCTGTGCCGCGTCGTTGCGCTCGGCCAGAATCCGCAACGCCTTGGGCAGCGCGATGCGCAGGGCGAACTGGGCGACCAGCGCCGGGCGGCCCCACAACGCCTCGATGCCGCGCACGTCCTGCGAGGCGAGCACCAGGTGGATGCCCTGCGACCGGCCCCGCCGGGCCAGGTCCTCCAGCAGGTCCGCCGCCTCCCGGGCGACCACGTCCCGGCCGGCCAGCAGCATCTGGAACTCGTCGACCACCGCGACGATCCGCGGCCAGTGTCCCGTCGGGTCGACCGCGCGCAGTTCGGCCAGCTTGGTCACCTCGTGCTTCTTGGCCGCGTCGGCCCGCCGGCGCAGCTCCTCGGCGAGGAACCGCAGCAGCGCCAGCCCGAACTCCCGGTCGGTGTTCACGTTGATCCCGACCAACCGCATGTGCGGCAGCCAGCTCGGATCGCGCCGGCCCTTCGCGAACCGCGCGAAGGACACCCCCTCCTTGAAGTCCAGCAGGTAGAACTCCAGCTCGGCGGGGGAGTAGCGGGCCGCCAGCGCGCCGATCCAGGCGAAGATCAGGTTGGTCTTGCCGGTGCCGGACGGCCCGCCGATCAGCGCGTGCGGCGGATAGTCGCCCAGCGTCAACCGCACCGGCCGGCCGTGCGGGCCCTCGCCGATCGGGGCGGTCAGCCCGGCTGCGGAGTCCTCCCGCCACATCAGCTCCGGCGGCGGCAGCAGGTCGGCGAACGGGGCCGGCGGTGGGCCGGCGTTCACCCGGGCGGCGGCTTCCCGGCAGGTCTCGGTGACCAGCGACGCCGGAGGTGGCGGGTCCAGCCGGACCGGCAGGCCGGCCGGACCGCCGATCCGCGTGCCGGAGGCCTCGGCGACCACCCGGGTCACCGTCGGATCCTCCGGCAGCGGCACGCCACGGACCACCAGGTGCACCCCGCACGCCGCCCCCGCCCGCACCACCCGGTCGAGCTGCGCGCGCTCGTGCCGGTTCGGCTCGTCGCCGCCGAGCAGCACCGCCACCCGCCATGGTTCGGGGCGGCGGCCGGTCGCCGCGGCCAGCTCCCGCAGCGAGGCGTACTCGCCGGCCAGCACGGTCTCGTTGATCCGGCGGATCTGCTCGACGAGGTCGTCCAGCAGCGGGCCCAGCCCGCCCGGGCCGACGAAGGTGAGCAGCCCCGCCGTGCCCAGCGGCGCGAACCCGGCCAGGCCGCCGCCGAGGTGCTCCGGGTCGTACCCGATCAGCCGTACCGCGCCCGGGTCCGCGCGGCCGACGGCCCGCAGCAGCAGCGCGGCGACCACCGCGTCGCAGCCGGCGCGGTCGTCCCCGGAGAGGTGCACGTGCCCGGCGTCGAGCAGCGGCACCAGCGCGGGCACCGGGTCCACGTCGTCGAGCCGGACCGTGCCGACACGCAGCGCGCCGGGCGGCTCGGCCCGGCGCGTGGGCGTGGGCGTCCATTGCGGCCATTCGGCGGCGGCGCAGCCGGGGGCCTCCCGGCGGGCGGCGTCGGCGGCGTGCCGGGCCAGCTCGGCGATCCGCGCGGCGTGCCGCGTGTCGATCTCGGCCAGCCGGCGGTCCCGCTGGCCGCCAC
>NZ_RCVI01000104.1:0-4558 GCF_003667455.1 Micromonospora sp. CV4
GGTGGGGAGGGTCGGGGTTGCGGTCAGGTGGGTGGGCAGGTTGGTGATGGTGCTGGCGCCGGTGCGGTCCACCGCGACGTTGACCGGGGTGCCGGCGAGGCGGAACCCGTTGACCGTGAGCGCGCCGAGCTCGGCTCCGGCCAGTGGCACCAGCTGGACCGTGCCGCCCGGCACGTCGGGGTAGAGCCCGGTGGCGGCCTGGAGCAGCACCACCGCGCTGGCCGCGGCCCAGGCCTGCGGCCGGCACGAGGCCGGGTACGGCACCGGGCGGTTCACCAGTGACCGGTCGTCGCCGCCGTACAGCTCCGGCAGCCGGTAGTCGAACGCCTCGGCGGCGGCGAGCAACCCTTCGGCCAGGCCGAGCGCGGCGTCCCGGTGTCCGGCCCGGGCCAGCCCGGCCAGCACGATCGCCGTGTCGTGCGTCCAGATCGAACCGCAGTGGTACGACAGCGGGCTGAAGCCGGCGTCCTCGGTGGACATGGTCCGCAGCCCGAAACCACCGGTCAGCGTGTCGGTGGTGAGCAGGCGGGCGACCTGGTCCTCTTCGTCGCCGGTGAGCAGACCGGTGCCGAGCAGGTGACCGATGTTGCTGGTCAGCGAGTCGACCGGCCGCTTGTCCCGGTCCAGGGCGAGCGCGGGCTGCGGCCCGTACCGGCCGTCAACCCAGAAGCTGTCCCGGAATCGGCGGGCCAGCGCGGCCGCGTGTGCACGCCAGCGGTCCCCGCCTGGGCGGTCGAAGGCGTCCAGCAGCGCGGCGCCGTTCACCGCCGCCTCGTGCGCGTACCCCTGCACCTCGGCCAGCACGATCGGCGCGGTGGCCAGCGAGCCGTCGTGGAACCGGACGGCATCGCCGGAGTCCTTCCAGCCCTGGTTGGACAGCCCGTGCCCGGTGGTGTCGACGTACTCGATGAGACCGTCGCCGTCCGGGTCGGCGTGCTCGCCGAGCCAACGCAGCGCGGCCTCCAGGTGCGGCAGCAGCGGCTCGATCTGCTCCGCCGGCAGGCCCCAGCGCCAGGCGTCGTGCAGCAGGTTGACCCAGAGCATGGTGGCGTCGACGGTGCCGTAGTAGACCGGTGGCAGGCGCAGCCCGTTGTCGGGCAGGGCGAGCTCGTGCCGGCGCAGCTCGTGCAGGATCTTGCCGGGGGCCTCGCCGGTGGCCGGATCGACCCGGGCGCCCTGTCGCCGGGCGAGCACCCGCAGGGTGCCGGCGGCCAGGTCGGTGCCGAGCGGCAGCATCATCCGGGCAGCCCAGAGGCTGTCCCGGCCGAACAGGGTGAGGAACCAGGGCACCCCGGCGCCGAGGAAGACGTCGCGGGGTGCGCCGGTCTCGGCCAGTCGCAGCCCGCGCAGGTCGTCGAGGCTGCGGTCGAGCAACCGGACCAGCCGCCGGTCGTCCGCGGTCACCTCAGGTCGGGACCAGTTCGGCTCGCCCGCCGGGCCGACGACCACGGCGCGCGGATCCTCGACGGTCAGGTGCCAGCGCAGCACCGTCTCGCCGCCGGGGGGCAGCTCGATCGGCCAGGCCAGCCGGGGCGTGGTGATCCGTTCTCCGGTGGCGAGCACGTCGGCTCCCGCGCCGGTGACGGTGACCGTGATTCCCTCCGCCGACCAGGTGAGCACGCCGGGCTGGCCGGTCTTGGCTTCGAGTGGCGCCGCGGCGCCGCCGGACTTGACCACCTCGATGGGCGCCAGGTCGCAGCCGAGGTCGACGCTGACGGTGGCGCGTACCGGAACGGTGGCGGTGGAGACGACCCGCAACTCCTCGGTGAGGCCGTCGCGGGTGGCCCGGCGGAGCCGGTCGATCCGGACGGTGGGGTCGGGCACGGGGTCGCCGAGCCAGCGCGCCAGGCTCACGAAGCGGGCCCCGTGCGGGCCGTCGTCGCCGCGGGTCAGCCCTTCCAGCTCGCGGTCGTCGACTCGTAGCTCGGCCCGGGAGAGCACCCTGGCGTCGGCGTGGAAGACGCCCTGTACGCCGGTCGGGCGGATCTGCCCGGTCGCGTCCCCCAGCGCGCTGGTCGGGGCGAGGACCACCCCCACCAACTCGTGCAGGAGGGGTTGCAGCTGGCGTTCGATCACGGTGTGGCTCCAGATCCTCAGGGTGCGGGGCGGACGTCTTGACAACGCGCCCCTGGCGGTGCAAAGTGCGAAACATTCCAGAAACTTGAACGATCTAATCCTGCCTTATCCAGATTGGATCGTTCAAGATGGCGAGAGGGATTAAGTGGCCGAAAAGGTGACCATCGCGACGGTGGCCCGGCACGCCCGAGTGAGCCGCCAGACGGTGTCCAACGTGCTCAACGCGCCGCACATCGTGCGGGAGGAGACCCGGCTGCGGGTCCAGGACGCGATCAGCGCGCTCGGCTACCGGGCCAACCAGGCCGCCCGGCAGATGCGCACCGGCCGGTCCCGGCTGATCGCCGCACGGATCGAGCCGACCCGCGACGGCATCAACGGCTCCGTGCTCGACCGCTTCCTGCACGGCCTCACTGAGACCGCCGACGCCGCCGGCTACCGGGTGCTGCTCTACACCGCCACCGACGACGAGCGGGAGATCGCCACCTACGACGACCTGCTGGGCACGTACGAACTGGACGCGTTCGTGCTCGTCGGCACCAAGTACGGCGACCCGCGTACCGCCTGGCTCGCCGGCCGGGACGTGCCGTTCGTGACCTTCGGCCGGCCGTGGGACGCGCTCGACGCCCACCCCTGGGTGGACGTCGACGGCGCCGCCGGCACGGCCCAGGCCACCCGGCACCTGCTGGCCGCCGGGCACCGCCGGATCGCGTTCATCGGGTGGCCCCTCGGCTCCGGCGTCGGCGACGACCGCCGGGCCGGCTGGCGTGATGCGCTGCGCGCCGCCGGCATCGACCCGACCGGGCTGCACCGGGAGACCGAGGACGGCATTGCCGAGGGTGAGCGGCTGATGCGCGACCTGCTCGTCAGCGTGGCGCCGACCGCCGTGGTCTGCGCCAGCGACTCGCTCGCCCTCGGCGCACTCCAGGCGATCCGCGGCACCGACCCGCCCGTGTCGGTGATCGGGTTCGACGACACGCCGGTGGCCGCGGCGGTCGGGCTGGCCAGCGTCAGCCAACCGCTCGGCGAGGCCGCCGCCCGGTGCGTGGACCTGCTCACCGGAGTGCTCGACGGCAACCACGAGACCCCCACCCACGTGCTGCTCCAGCCCGCGCTGGCGCTCCGGCACACCGCGTAGTCCCTTCCCCCACCAGGAGAAACCCATGGCACCTCGAACCCTCACCCGGGCGGCGGTGGCCGGCCTCGCCGCCGTCGCCCTCCTCGGCTCCGCGGCCTGCGGCAGTGGCTTCGACGACTCCTCCGGCGACGCCACCCAGTCCAGCGGCCCGGCCAGCCTGCAGATCCTGATCGGCTCCTCCGGCGAGGCGGAGACCAAGGCCGTCCAGGACGCCGCAGCGAAGTGGGCCGGCAGCTCCGGCAACACCGCCACCGTCACCCCGGCGCAGGACCTCACCCAGCAGCTCGGTCAGGGCCTCGCCGGCGGCACCCCGCCGGACGTGTTCTACGTCGACGCGGCCCGGTTCGCCGACTACGCCAGCGTCGGCGCCCTGGAGCCGTACGGCGACAAGGTCAGCAACCCGGGCGACTTCTACGAGAGCCTGCGCACCACGTTCACCTACGACGGCAAGCTGTACTGCGCGCCCAAGGACTTCTCCACCCTGGCCCTGCAGATCAACACCGACCTGTGGACCAAGGCGGGGCTGACCGACGCCGACGTGCCGACCACCTGGGACCAGCTCACCGCGACCGCCCAGAAGATCAAGGCCAAGGGTCAGGTCCCGCTGGCCCTCGGTGACACCCGCGACCGGATCGGCGCCTTCATGGTGCAGAACGGCGGCTGGCTGATGAGCAAGGACGGCAAGCAGGCCACCGCGGACACCCCGGAGAACCTGGCCGCCCTCCAGTACGTCAAGACCATGCTGACCACGGGCCTCGCCAAGTACCCGAAGCAGCTCGACGCCGGCTGGTCCGGTGAGGCGTTCGGCAAGGGCAAGGCCGTGATGACGATCGAGGGCAACTGGATCAAGGGCGCCCTCCAGAACGACTTCCCGAACATCAAGTACAAGGTCGTGCCTCTGCCGGCCGGCGCGAAGGGCCAGGGCACGCTCTCCTTCACCCAGTGCTGGGGCATCGCGGCGAAGAGCAAGTACAAGGACCAGGCGATCAAGTTCGTCGAGGCGATGACGAGCGGTGAGCAGCAGATGGCCTTCGCCAAGGCGTTCGGCGTGATGCCGTCCCGGCAGTCGGTGCGCGACCAGTACACCAGCGCCTTCCCGGCGGACAAGCCGTTCATCGACGGTGTCGCGCACGCCCAGGGCCCGGTGAACGCCCCGAAGATGGACAGCGTCCTCGTCGACCTGGACACCAGCCTCCAGGGTCTGGCCAACGGTGACCCGAAGACGGTGCTGCAGAACTTCGACAAGAACGCGAAGGCGGCGCTCGGCGCCAGCTGAGCCGGCAGCGGGGGCCCGGTGTCGGGCCCCCGCCTCGTCGTCGGCCCGAGTGAGGGAGGGAGGGAGGGGAG
>NZ_RCVI01000103.1:0-4500 GCF_003667455.1 Micromonospora sp. CV4
TGGGTAGAAGAGACAGGGGGTGGGGCGGCCGGCACGGGGGCGGCCGCCCCGACCCGCGACACCCCTGACGCTGGGTGCGTCGACGGTCACGCACGGCGCACGACCGTGGGTGGCGATGGTGTCGTCCGCCGCGTCGCGTGGCGACCTGTCGTACTCCTCGGGCAGGATGCACGTCATGCGCGCCGACCGTGATGCCCGACCGACCCGGGTCGCCCGATGACCGACGCCGGCCTCGACAGCCCGGGCGAGCCGGTCGGCCGGGTGCTGGGCACCGCCGACGCCACCCCCCTGCAGTTCTGGACGGCCGTGGCGCCCGGCAGCTACCTCCAGCTCGACGACGTGGTGGTCACCCGGCGCGAGCTGCCGGACCGGGAGCCGGTGACGATCGCCGGGGTGGTCACCCAGGTGCGGGCCCGGCACGAGGGCGCCCAGTTCGACTCCGACGTGTTCGCCATCGCCGACGGCACGCTGCCCGCGCAGGTGCAGGAGGCGGCCGAGGTGACCACCACCCGGGTCGACCCGGAGTTCTACGTGCCGCCGACCCCGGGGGCGGTGGTGCACCGGGCCGAGGGCGACGCCCGCGCCCGGGCGCTGCACTTCGACCGGATGGAGCGGCGCATCCCGATGGGGATGGGTCGGGACGGGGTGCCGGTCTACCTCAACGCCGACTTCCTCGACGGCAGCCGGGGCGCGCACGTCTCCATCTCCGGCATCTCCGGTGTGGCCACCAAGACCAGTTTCGCCACCTTCCTGCTCTACTCGGTCTTCCGCTCCGGCGTGCTGGGCGGCGACGCGGTCAACGCCAAGGCGCTGATCTTCAACGTCAAGGGCGAGGACCTGCTCTTCCTCGACCACCCCAACACCCGCCTCGACGAGCCCACCCGGGCGGCGTACGCGAAGCTCGGGCTGAGCGCCGGCGCGTTCCCCGACGTGCGGGTGTACGCCCCGCCCCGGGTCGGCGACGCGGCCGGCACTCCGGACGTGAGCAGCCGGCTCACCGGCGTGGACGCCTTCTACTGGACGCTGAGCGAGTTCTGCGCCGACCGTCTGCTGCCGTACGTCTTCGCCGACGCCGACGACGAGCGCCAGCAGTACACGATGGTGGTCCACTCGGTCGCCGCGCACCTGGCCCGGTACGCGCAGCCCGCCGACGGCGGGGTGAGCATCGACGGCGTCCGCCTCGGCTCCTACGGCGACCTGGTCGACCACATCGTCGACCAGCTCAACGACGACGAGACCCGCTCCGACTGGGCCGGCAGCGCGGTCGGCCTCGGCACCGTCAACGCGTTCGCCCGGCGGCTGATCGGCAGCAAGAAGGATCTCGCCCGGCTGATCCGTGGCGACCTGGCCACCCGCCGCCCCCACTCGATCAACACCAGCGAGTCGGCGCAGGTCACCGTGGTCGACCTGCACAACCTTCCGGACCGCGCCCAGCGCTTCGTGGTCGGTGTGACGCTCAAGAGCGAGTTCGAGCGCAAGGAGAAGTCCGGCACCGCCAAGCCGCTGCTCTTCGTCGTCCTCGACGAGCTCAACAAGTACGCGCCCCGCGAGGGCTCCTCCCCCATCAAGGAGGTGCTGCTCGACATCGCCGAGCGGGGCCGCTCGCTCGGCGTGATCCTGATCGGCGCCCAGCAGACGGCGAGCGAGGTGGAGCGGCGGATCGTCACCAACTCGGCGATCCGGGTGGTCGGCCGGCTCGACCCGGCCGAAGCGTCCCGCCCCGAGTACGGCTTCCTCCCGCCGGCCCAGCGTCAACGGGCGCTGCTGGCCAAGCCGGGCACGATGTTCGTCAACCAGCCCGACATCCCGGTGCCCCTCTGCCTGGAGTTCCCGTTCCCGGCCTGGGCCACCCGGGTCTCCGAGGCGGGCCGGGCACCATCGGAGACGCTGCGCTCGATCACCCAGTCCGCCGACCCGTTCGCCGTGGTGGGCTCCGGCGGCGGCACCGACGACGACATCCCGTTCTAGGGGGCCGACACAGCCATGAAGATCCTGCACACCTCGGACTGGCACGTCGGCAAGGTGCTCAAGGGGCAGTCCCGGGCCGAGGAACACAAGGCGGTGCTGGCCGGGGTGATCGACATCGCCGTGGCCGAGCAGCCGGATCTGGTGATCGTCGCCGGCGACCTCTACGACACGGCCGCGCCCACCTCCGAGGCGACCCGCCTGGTCACCCGGGCGCTGACCGCGCTGCGCCGCACGGGCGCGGACGTGGTCGCGATCGGCGGCAACCACGACAACGGCCCGGCACTGGACGCGCTGCGGCCGTGGGCAGAGGCGGCCGGCATCACGCTGCGCGGCGGGGTACGGGAAAATCCGAACGAGCACGTGATCGACGGCACCACCGCCGGTGGAGAGCGGTGGCAGCTGGCCGCGCTGCCGTTTCTGTCCCAGCGGTACGCGGTGCGCGCGCTGGAGATGTACGAGCTGACCGCCGCCGAGGCCAACCAGACGTACGCCGACCACCTGGGCCGGGTGCTGGGTCGACTCACCGAGGGCTTCACCGAGCCGGACCGGGTCCACCTGGTCACCGCGCACCTGACCGTGACCGGCGCGACCACCGGTGGCGGCGAGCGGGACGCGCACACCGTGCTCGGCTACGCCGTGCCGGCGACCGTCTTCCCGGCCACCGCGCACTATGTGGCGCTGGGCCACCTGCACCGGGCGCAGCGGGTCATCGGCCCCTGCCCGGTGCGCTACAGCGGCAGTCCACTCGCGGTGGACTTCGGCGAGCAGGAGAACGTCCCCTCGGTGACGCTGGTCGAGGTGACCGCCGGCACCGCCGCCCGGGTCCGCGAGGTGCCGGTGACCGCGGCGAGCGCGCTGCGCACCGTGCGGGGCACTCTGGCGCAGCTCGCCGAGATCGAGGCGCCGGACGCCTGGCTGCGGGTGTACGTGCGGGAGCAACCCCGCGCCGGCCTGCGCGAGGAGGTCCAGGAGCTGCTCCCCCGTGCCCTGGAGATCCGGATCGACCCGGAGCTGCTCGCCGCGCCGGGCAGCGGCGCCCGCATCGCGCAACGCTCGGGGCGCTCTCCCCGGGAGTTGTTCGCCGACTACCTGGACAGCCGGGGGCACGCCGACGAGGGCGTCCGGGAGCTCTTCGACGAGCTCTTCGAGGAGGTCGAGCACTGATGCGTCCGATGCGGCTGGACATGGCCGGGTTCACGGTCTTCCGGGACGACACCACCGTCGACTTCACCGACGCCGACTTCTTCGCCCTGATCGGCCCGACCGGCTCGGGCAAGTCCACCGTGCTGGACGCCATCTGCTTCGCCCTCTACGGCACGGTGCCCCGCTGGGGCGGCACCCGGGGGCTGGCGAACGCGCTCGCGCCGTCGGCGACCGAGGCCCGGGTGCGGCTGGTGTTCGAGTCCGGCGGGGCCCGGTACGTGGCCACCCGGGTGGTGCGCCGCGACGGCCGGGGCAACGTCAAGACCGCGAACGCCGGGTTGCAGCTGATGCCAGCCGGCTTCGACGTGACCAAACTGGACACCGGCCTGAGCCCGGACGACCTCGGCGAGGTGGTGGCCGGCACCCCCGCCGAGATGGAGCAGGCGGTGCTGGAGGCGGTGGGGCTGCCGTACGAGCAGTTCACCAGCTGCGTGGTGCTGCCGCAGGGGCAGTTCGCCGACTTCCTGCACGCCAAGCCGGCCACCCGGCAGCAGATCCTGGTCAACCTGCTCGGCCTCGGCGTCTACGAGGACGTGCAGAAGCGGGCGACGGCACGCGCGGCGCAGGCGGAGGCCCGCCTGGACGCGGTCGACCAGCTGCTCGCCGGGCTGACCGGCGTGGACGACGAGGCGCTGGCCGGGGCCGACGCCCGGGTCGACCGGATGGTCGAACTGGCCGCCGCGGTGACCGCCGCCGTGCCCGAGCTGGCGGCGGCCCGGGCCACCGCGCGCGAGGCGGCCGCGGCGCTGACCGCCCTCGACGACGAGCTGACCGTGCTGACCGGGGTGCGCGCGCCGGGCGGGGTGGCCGAGGTGGCCCTCGCCGTGACGGCGGCGCGGGCCGACGCGGAGGCGGCGGCCGCGGGAGTGTCGCTGGCCGAGGAGCGGGAGGAGAAGCTGCGCGGCGAGTTGGCCGGCGCCGGGGACGAGAGCGCGCTGCGGCTGTTGCTGCGGGCGTACGACGACCGGGACCGGCTGATCGGCGAGGCCGAGACGGTCCGCGCGACGGTGACCGCGGCGAACGACGAACACGCCAAGGCGGTGGCGGCGCTGACGGCCGCCCGCGCCGACGCCGAGCGGGCCGAGGCCGAGCTGGAGGCGGCGTTCCGGGCGCACGAGGAGGCGAAGGCCACCGACCTGGCGGTCAGCCTGCGGGTGCACCTGCATCCGGGCACGGCCTGCCCGGTCTGTGAGCAGCCGGTGGCCGAGGTGCCGGCGGTGCCGGCCGACTCGGCGGTGGCCGCCGCCACGGCGGCCGGCAAGGCGGCGCGGGCCGCCACCAAGGCCGCGCAGGCGGTCGTGCAGCAGCGGGACGCGGCGGCACGCGACC
>NZ_RCVI01000338.1:0-4489 GCF_003667455.1 Micromonospora sp. CV4
TACGACGACTTCCTGCGGGGGTTGGTGCCGGTGCGGGACGGGGTGGCGCTGCTCGCCGTGGGTGGGTTGGGGCGGCGGCAGTGTGCGCCGTACGGCGATCTCGACCTGGTTCTCCTGCACGCCGGGGTGCCCGGCACCGACGAGCTGGCCGCCTCGGTCTGGTACCCGATCTGGGACGCCGGCCTGCGGCTCGACCACTCGGTACGCACCGTCTCCGAAGCGCTGTCGGTGGCCCAGGACGACGTCAAGGTGGCCCTCGGGTTGCTCGACGCCCGGCTGGTGGTCGGCGACCGGGCGCTGGCCGACGCGCTGATCCGCACCGCCGCCGACCACTGGCGGCGGACCGCCGTCCGCCAGTTGCCCGGTCTACGGGAGGTCGCCGAAGCCCGCTGGCAGGCACACGGCGAACTGGCCTTCCTGCTGGAGGGTGACCTCAAGGAGGCCGCCGGCGGGCTGCGTGACGTGGGGCTGTTGCGGGCGATCTCCGCTGCCGGGATCACCGACGCCCTGCGTCCCGCCGTGCGCGCCGCCCATCTGCGCCTGCTGGACACCCGGGACGCCCTGCACCAGCAGGTCGGTCGCCGGGTCGACCGGTTGGTCGCCCAGGAGCGCGACGGCGTGGCGGCGCTCCTGGGGCTGCGACAACTCCAGCCCGGCGCGTCTGACGCCGCGCGGCGGCCCGGAGCCGTCGTGGAGGACGGCGACGCCCTCCTGCGCCGGGTCGCCGGGGACGCCCGCACGGTCAGTCACGCCCTGGACGACGCCTTCCGGGCCGCCGACCGGCTGCGCTCCGGCCGATTCCGCGGCGGAAACGGTCGCCCGGCGCGCCGCCCGGTGGCCCGGGACGTGGTTGAGCACGACGGCGAGCTGGTGCTCGCCCGCACGGCGATCGGCGCTCGCCCCGACCCGAGCCTGTCGCTACGGGTGGCTGCCGCCGCGGCCGCCACCCGGCTGCCGATCGCACGGGCGACCTGCGAGTGGCTGGCGGCGTACTGCCCGCCGTTGCCCGCGCCCTGGCCGGCCGAGGCCCGGGCCGCGCTGACCACCCTGCTCGGCGCCGGTGCCGGCCTCGTGCCGGCCTGGGAGACCTGCGACCGGTACGGGCTGGTCGACGGCTGGCTGCCCGAGTGGGCCCGGCTGCGCAGCCTGCCCCAGCACAACCCGGTGCACCGCTTCACCCTGGACCGGCACCTCGTGCAGACCGCCCACGAGGCCAGCCGGCACGCCCGCGAGGTGGACCGCCCCGACCTGCTGCTCCTCGGTGCCCTGCTGCACGACATCGGCAAGGGACTTCCCGGGGACCACAGCGCGGTCGGTGTGCCGCTGGCCGAGGCGGTGGCGACCCGGATCGGCCTGCCCGCCGGGGAGGTCGAACTGATCGGCACGCTGGTCCGGCTGCACCTGCTGCTGCCCGACGTGGCCACCCGCCGGGACCTGGCCGACCCGGTGACCATCGCAGCGGTGGCCGAGGCGGTCGGGGACACCGGCACCCTCGACCTGCTGCACGCGCTGGTCCGCGCGGACGCGGCGGCCACCGGGCCGGCGGCCTGGTCGGACTGGAAGGGCCGACTGGTCGCCGAGCTGGTCGCCCGGGTCCGCACCGCGCTGGACACCGGCGTACTCCCCGAACCGCCGGCCCCCGACCCGGCGCTGCTGGCCGGGCCCCTGCCGGTCGTCCACCTGACCGGGGACCGGGTGGCGGTGGCCGCGGCGGACCGACGCGGCCTGCTCGCCACCGTGGCCGGCTGCCTGGCCCTGCACCGGCTCGAAGTGATCTCCGCGGACGCCTCCGCGGTCGACGGCCGGGCCCTGGTCGAGTGCCGGGTGCAGCCGCGCTACGGCCTACCGCCGGACCCGGTCCCCCTCCGCGCCGACCTGCGGCGAGCGGTCGCCGGCGACGTGTCGGTCACCCAGCGCCTCCGCGGCCGTACGCTCGCCGCCCGGGGCGGCGGCGCGGCCCCCCGGGTGGTCTGGCACCGCGAGGCGGCCACCGACGCCGTCCTGCTGGAGCTGCGCGCCGCCGACGCCGCCGGCCTGCTCTACCGGGTCACCTGTGCGCTCGACGAGGCGGGTGCCCTGGTCCGCGCGGCCCGCATCTCCACCCTCGGAGCCGACGTGGTCGACGCCTTCTACCTGGTCGGCGGCTGGCCGGACGACGCCACCCGCGCCCGCCTGGAGGCCGCGGTACTCGCCGCCGTCTGACCGCCCTCGAATCCTCGCCGCCCGCCTGCCGCCGCCTGCCGCCGTCCGCCGCCGCCTGCCGCCGTCCGCCGCCGCCTGCCGACGGCTGTCCGTCGCCCGCGCGCTGTCCGCCGCTCGTAGTCGCTGCCGCTCGTAGCCGCCCGCCGCGTCGTTGCACCATCTCCGTTCAATCCTCGTGCCAGCCCGCCTCACTCACCGGCGCGATACCTCAGAGTCATATTTATGCCTCTGAGTCATCGCGCTCGCGGAGGTGTCCGCCGCCGGCCCGGGCGTGCTCGAGCCTTCCGCACGGTCAGACCGGAGCAGCGTGGCGGGGAGATGGGCGGCGGGTACGTCCGGGGGCGTAGCTGCGGTGCCGCTCGTGGACGCACGCCTCTTGGCCTCGGCGCGGGCAGAATGACGGCCATGCGAGGGAGCGGACAGCGAGGGTGGCAGGAGAGGGGCGCTGACGCCGCGCTCGCCCTGGTGCTGCTCGGATTCGCGCTGCTCGCCACCGGCCTGGCCGGGGACAACCAGCCGGGGTCCAGGCCGGTGGACGCCGCCTGCCGGGTGCTGATCGCAGTCGCCGCGCTGGCGCTGGTGGCCCGGCGACGCGCCCCGGTCGCGACCCTCGGCGTGGTCACCGCGGCCACTACGACGTACCTGGTGATCGGCTACCCGTACGGGCCGATCCTGCTCACCTTCCTGATCGCGGTGTACACCGTCGCGGTGCGGCTGCCGGTGCGGCCGGCGGCGCTCGCCACCGGGGGCGCGTTCGTGCTGCTGCTGACACACGCCTTCTGGTCCCGGGGCCCCGCTCCGGGCTGGGCCGGAGTGCTGCCCGCGTCGGCCTGGGTGGTCGTACCGTTCGCGGTGGGGACGGTGGTGCGGGTCAACCGCGAGGCGACCGCCCGCAGCCGTGCCGAGGAGGCTCGCAGTCGTGCCGAGCAGGCCCGGCGGCAGGCGGACGAGGAGCGGCTGCGCATCGCGCAGGAGGTGCACGACGTGGTGGGGCACGGGCTGGCCGCGATCAGCATGCAGGCGGAGATCGCCCTGCACCTGCTGCCGAAACGGCCGGAGCAGGCGGAGACCGCGCTGACCGCGATCAGCCGGACCAGCCGGGAGGCCCTGGACGAGCTGCGGGTCACCCTGGGCGCGGTGCGGCGAGGCGCCGAGCGTGGGCCGGTACCCGGCCTGGCCCGGCTCCCCGCGTTACGCGACCGGCTGGCCGGAACCGGCCTCGCCGTCGAGCTGCGGGTGGTCGGTGAACCGCGGGAGCTGCCGGCAGCGGTGGATCTGGCCGCGTACCGGGTGGTGCAGGAGGCGTTGACCAACGTCCTGCGCCATGCCGGGGTGGCCAGCGCGGAGGTGACGGTCGACTACCGCGCCGACGAGTTGACCGTCGAGGTCACCGACCGGGGCACGGGCGCCCGGGGCGACGGGCCGGATCCCGCCGACGACGGAACTGGCGGGCACGGCCTGGCCGGGATGCGGGAGCGGGTCGACGCGCTGGGTGGGCGGCTGGCCGTCGGGCCGCGTACCGACGGCGGCGGTTTCCGGGTGTACGCCCGGCTGCCGGTGAAGGCCTCCGCGTGATCCGGGTGCTGATCGCCGACGACCAGGACCTGGTCCGGCTCGGGCTGCGCGCGCTGGTGGAGAGCGAGGACGACCTGGCGCTGGCCGGTGAGGCGGCCGACGGGCTGCGGGCGGTGGAGCTGGCCCGCCGGGAGCGGCCGGACGTGGTGCTGATGGACATCCGGATGCCGGGCATCGACGGGATCGAGGCCACCCGTCGGATCGTCGCCGACCCCGACCTGGTCGGCACGAGGGTGGTGGTGCTCACCACCTTCGAGCTGGACGAGTACGTCTTCGACGCGCTGCGGCACGGGGCGAGCGGGTTCCTCACCAAGGACACCCGGCCGGCCGAGCTGCTGCGGGCGATTCGGCTGGTCGCCGAGGGGGAGGCGCTGCTGTCGCCGTCGGTGACCCGGCGGGTGGTGCGGGAGTTCGCCACCCGGCCGTCCCGGGTGCCGCGTCCGCATCCGCGGCTCGACGCGCTCACCGACCGGGAACGCCAGGTGGTCGGCCTGGTCGGTGAGGGGCTGAACAACGAGGAGATCGCCGCCCGGCTGGTCGTCAGTCCGGCGACCGCCCGTACCCACGTCAGCCGGGCGATGGGCAAGCTGGGAGCCCGGGACCGGGCCCAGCTCGTCGTCTTCGCGTACCAGTCGGGGCTGGTGACCGGTTGACGGCGGCCCGGCGCGGGCGGTGTCGGGCGGCCGGGGGCGCGGGCCGGGCCGCCCGACAC
>NZ_RCVI01000102.1:0-4480 GCF_003667455.1 Micromonospora sp. CV4
GGTCGGGCTCGGCCCGGGGGCCGCCGACCTGCGCACCCCGCGCGCGGTGGCCGAACTGCGCCGCGCCGCCGTGGTGGTCGGCCTCGACCAGTACCTCGACCAGGTGCGCGACCTGCTCCGACCGGGCACCCGGGTGCTCTCCAGCGGGCTGGGCGCGGAGGAGGCGCGGGCGCGCGCCGCCGTCGCCGAGGCCACCGCCGGCCGGGCGGTCGCGCTGATCGGCTCCGGCGACGCCGGGGTGTACGCGATGGCCAGTCCCGCCCTGGAGTACGCCGACGAGCGGATCGACGTGGTGGGTGTCCCCGGGGTGACCGCCGCGCTCGCCGCCGGCGCGCTGCTCGGCGCCCCGCTCGGCCACGACCACGCCTACCTGAGCCTGTCCGACCTGCACACGCCGTGGGAGGTCATCGAACGGCGGGTGACGGCCGCCGCCGAGGGGGACTTCGTGGCGATCTTCTACAACCCGCGCAGCCGTGCCCGCGACTGGCAGCTCGGCAAGGCGCTCGGCATCCTCGCCGCGCACCGGCCGCCGGACACCCCGGTCGGAGTGGTACGCAACGCCAGCCGCCCCGACGAACGCGTGCACCTGGCGATCCTGTCCACCCTCGACCCGGGCGTGGTCGACATGTACAGCGTCGTCGTGGTCGGCAGCAGCGACACCCGGCTGGTCGCCGGCCGGATGGTCACGCCCCGGGGGTACCGGTGGCGATCGTGACCATCGGCGCCTGCCAGGGCTGCGGCGCCTGCCTGCTCACCTGCCCCACCCACGCGATCCGGCCGGTCGCCGGCGGCCTGACCGTCCGCGCCGACCGGTGCACCGGCTGCCTGGAGTGCCTGGAGATCTGCCCGGTCGACGCGATTCGCGTCGCCGACCCCTTGGACCGTGGAGGAACCCGATGAGCCGGGCGGTGCACCCCATCGAGGCCGAGTCGTACCGGATCCTGCGCGACCGGGTCGACCTGTCCCACCTGCCGCCGCTGAGCCGGGCGGTGACCGAGCGGGTGGTGCACGCCAGCGCCGACCTGGCGTACGTCGACGAGCTGGTCTGCGACGAGGCGGCCCTGGAATCGGGGCTGGCCGCGCTGCGCGCCGGCGTGCCGGTGGTCACCGACGTGGCGATGGTCGCCGCCGGGATCACCCGGACCGGCCTGGAGTTGGTCTGCCCCATCGCCGAGCCGGCCGCCGCCGAACTCGGTCGGGCGGCCCGGATCACCCGCTCGGCGGCCGCCGTGCGGATCGCGCTGGACCGGGTCGGCCCGGGCGCGGTCTGGGTGGTCGGCTGCGCCCCGACCGCGCTGGTCGAACTGCTCACCCTGGACGCCGCGCCAGCGCTCGTCGTCGGCCTGCCGGTCGGCTTCGTGGGCGCGGCCGAGTCGAAGGCGGCGCTGCGGGCCAGCGGACTGCCCGGGGTGTCCAACGTGGGGGAGAAGGGCGGGTCGGCGGTCGCCGCCGCCGCCCTCAACGCCCTGCTCTACGTCGAGGAGACACCATGAACGGGTTGGTCATCGTCGGGCACGGCACGCGCAGCGCGGCCGGGGTCGAGCAGTTCGCCGCACTGGTCGAGCGGGTCCGCCGGCGCGCCGCGGGTGCCATCGGGGACGTCGAGGGCGGCTTCATCGAGCTGTCCCGCCCGCCGCTGACCGACGCGGTCGGCGCGCTGGTCGCGCGTGGG
The DNA here is from genome assembly GCF_003667455.1 of Micromonospora sp. CV4. NCBI lineage: Bacteria > Bacillati > Actinomycetota > Actinomycetes > Micromonosporales > Micromonosporaceae > Micromonospora > Micromonospora sp. CV4. Next base: position 1,673 of record NZ_RCVI01000102.1, read on the forward strand.
CACCGGGCGCTGGTGGCGTTGCCGCTGGTGCTCACCGCCGCCGGACACGGCAAGGGCGACATCCCCGCCGCCATGGGACGCGAACAGCAGCGCCACCCCGGGCTGAGCTATCGCTACGGTCGCCCGCTCGGCCCGCACCCGCTGCTGCACGACGCCCTCGAACAGCGGATCGACGCGGCACTGGCCGGCGCGGACCGGGCCGGCACCTGGGTCGCGCTGATCGGTCGGGGCTCCACCGACCCGGATGCCAACGCCGAGGTGGCCAAGGTCGCCCGGCTGCTCTGGGAGGGGCGCGGCTACGCGGGCGTCGAGCCGGGGTTCATCTCCCTCGCGGAACCGTCGGTGCCGGCGGTGCTGGACCGACTGCGTCGGCTCGGCGCCCGGCGGATCGTGGTCGCGCCGTACTTCCTGTTCGCCGGCGTGCTGCCGGACCGGATCACCGCGCAGGCGGCGGAGTTCGCCTCCGCCCACCCCGACCTGGACGTGCGGGTGGCCGACCTGATCGGCGACTGCGACGCGCTGGCCGACCTGGTGCTCCAGCGGTACGCCGAGGCGCTCGGCGGTGACATCCGGATGAACTGCGACACCTGCGCGTACCGGGTGCTGATGCCGGGCTTCGCCGACAAGGTGGGCCGCCCGCAACGCCCGCACGACCATCCCGACGACCCGGTCGGCGGCCACCATCACCACCACCACGGGCACGACCACCAGCACGACCACGGCTCGGTCGCGGTGGTCGGTGGCGGGCCCGGACCCGACGACCTCATCACGGTACGCGGCCGGGCACTGCTCGACGCCGCGGACGTGGTGGTGGTCGACCGGCTGGCCCCGCAGGGGTTGGTCGCCGGGCTGCGCCCCGACGTGCTGGTGATCGACGCCGCCAAGGTGCCCCGTGGCCCCTCGATGGCCCAGGACGCGATCAACGCGGCCCTCGTGTCGCACGCCCGCGCCGGTCGGCGGGTCGTCCGGCTCAAGGGCGGTGACCCGTACGTCTTCGGGCGCGGCCACGAGGAGGTGCAGGCCTGCCGGGCCGCCGGCGTACCGGTGACCGTGGTGCCCGGGGTGAGCAGTGCGATCGCCGCGCCGGCGCTGGCCGGCGTGCCGGTGACCCACCGGGGCGTGGCGCACGACGTCACCGTGGTCTCCGGGCACCTGCCGCCCGGCCACCCCGATTCGCTGGTCGACTGGGCGGCGCTGGCCCGGACCCGGGGCACCCTGGTGCTGCTGATGGCGGTGGACACCATCGCCAAGATCGCCGCTGCGCTGGTCGAGCACGGGCGCGCCCCGGACACCCCGGTGCTCGCGATCCAGGACGCCGGGCACTCCGCCCAGCGGTCGGTGTCGGCCCGGCTGGACGAGATCGGCGCGGTGGCCGCCCGCGAGGGCATCGCCCCGCCCGCCGTCTTCGTCCTCGGCCCGGTGGTCGCCCTGGCCGCGCCCCCGCGTGAGCCCCGCGCCCCGCGTGAGCCCCGCGCCCCGCGTTGAGCCCCGCGCCGTCCGCGTGAGCCCCGCGCGGTCCGCGCGCTCCGCCTGACGCCGTGGGCCCTCGCGCGTGGCGCTCGCGGGACGCCTCCTGCGCCGGGTCGCTCCGCATGATCGCGCCCGATCCAGGATGTAGTGGCCTCGCTCGCGGAACGATGCCACTACATCCAGGTTGCGGCGTGATCTCGCGGTCGTCCGGCGGGTGACCGCGTCGAGGTCCGGCTCGGGTGCCGGGCACGCGGCGGGCGCCTCGGGGATCAGCCGGTCAGGGCCCGGGCCAGGGCGTAGCCGGCGGTCGCCGCCGCGAGTCCGGCGGTGACGCTGGCCAGCACGTTGGCCAGCGCGACGAGCCGGTTGCCCGTCCGGGTCAGTCGCAGCGTCTCGTAGCTGAAGGTGGAGTAGGTGGTCAGCGCGCCGCAGAAGCCGGTGCCGAGCAGCGCGCTGACCGCCGGGCCGGTCGGCAGCCCGACGAGTACGCCGAGCAGCAGCGAGCCGAACACGTTCACGGTCAACGTGCCCCACGGGAACGCCGAGTCGTGCCGGGACTGGACGGCCCGGTCGGTGAGGTAGCGCAGCGGCGCGCCGACGGCCGCCCCGAGCGCGATGAGCAGCACCGTCATCGGGCGAGCCGCTCGTCGTCGTGGCCGTTGCGATGGAGCAGCCGTGCGGCGGCGGCGTCACCGCACCACACCGCGACGAGGGCGCCGACCACCGTCGCGGCCAGGTACGCCAGCGCGGTGCCCGCGGCGCCCGCGACCACCGCCTGCTGCACGTCCACGGCGTAGGTGGAGAAGGTGGTGAAACCGCCGAGCACCCCGACCCCGAGGAACGGGCGAACCAGCGGGCGTCCGCCGCCGAGGTGCCCGAGCACCGCCATCAGCACGCCGATCAGCAGACAGCCGGACACGTTGATGGTGAACGTCGCCCACGGGAAACCCGTCGGCGGGTGGGGGAGGGCGTGTTGCAGGCCGGCCCGGGCCAGCGCGCCGAGCATCCCGCCGGCCGCGATCGCCGCGAGCACCGCCGCGGGGCGCGCGGTCAGCTCGCCCCGGTCGGCGGGAACCCGCAGGTCGACGTCGGGATCGGTACGCGGATCGAGCGGGCCGGACATGATGCCTCCCTACCAGCACGGGTCACACTGGCAGGGACCGTTGGCGAGCGGCGTCGCGGTTCTCCCAGTACCCGGGACGGCGGGCCCCACCGCCGGGAGCCCTCCGGCTCCGGGGCCAGCATATCGCCCACCCGTCCGGCGCCGGGCCGACCAGCGAGGCAGACGCCGGCCGGCGGCCGGCGCGGGGTCGGCTGGTCGGCCGGTGGGCGTCGGGG
>NZ_RCVI01000099.1:0-4442 GCF_003667455.1 Micromonospora sp. CV4
CTCCGGGGCCGCCGGCCTCGTCGGGCTGGTGGCCGCCGGCCTCGCCTGGGCCGCCCTGGGCGTGTCGGTCGGCAGCGCGTCCACCTGCTCGGCGGAGGGCGGCGGGTCGAGGGTCACCGGCGCCAGCCGTTCCGGCGTGCGCAGCACGCCGACGACGGAGACGACCGTCGCGATCAGCACCCCGAGCGCGGCGATGACGGCGACCCAGGTGGCCCGCGAGACGTCGCTCCGGCCGGTGAGCACCCGCCGTGCGGCTGCGGCGATGGCCACGATCCGGTCCAGCAGAATGATCACCACAGTGCGCCGTGGCTGGGGCGGTGTTGCCGGCACTACCTGTCTCCCCTTCAATTCGTTCCCGGACACGCGCCTGCGTTCCCCCGGTCGGGGGTGCCACCCGTTCCGGTCACAGCGCGCGAAGCCCGACGAGTAACGCCTCAAGCAGGTCCGCGGTCGGCAGCTCCGACAGCGTCGGCGGTTCGTGCGTCTCGATCAGCCCGGCCGTGAGCAGGTCACCGAGGAGGACCCGGACGGTCCCCAGGGGCAGGTCCAACTCGGCGCCGACCTCAGCCACCGACACTGGATGGTGACACAGCTCGACGATCCGCGCCTGTTCGGGGAAGAGCGGCGCAGCGGGCGCGGCCCCCCGCCGGGCGACGACCAGCGAGATCAGGTCGAACCGCCCGCGATCGGTCGCGGTGCGCCCGCCGGTCATGGTGTAGGGGCGGGCCACCGGCCCGGCGTCGTCGTCGTACCACGCCTCGTCAGCGGTGTTGGAGTACACCTGTGTCCCCGCTCCTCGCCGCGGAGGCCGGTTCCAGGGTGACGGGCAGGTGCCGCTCGGCCTGCCCCACGAACAGCGCCACCTCGTACGCCATGTCCCCGACCTCGGCGTCGTCGCCGGCGATCCGGACGGTGAGGATGGTCCCGTTGCGGATGGTGGCGACGAACAGGAACGCCCGCGACATCTGCACCACGATCTGGCGCAGCCCGCCGGCGTCGCAGGTCCGGGTGGCGGCCAACCCCAACGCCAGCAGACCGGCGACCACGCCGGAAATCTGCTCGGCCAGCTTCGCCTCGACATGCCGGGACCCGCCCAGCGGCAGCCCGTCCGGAGAGAGCACCACGGCGAACTCCGCGCCGCGCACCCGGTCGACCAGGCGGTCCAGGGCGCCGGTCAGGCTGTCTCCGGTGACCACTGCATGCGTCATCGCTGTCTCCTTGCTGCTCTCGCGACCGGCAGCTCGACGGTGTCGGGGCCGGTGGTGCCGGGTTCGGGCCCGATCGACCCGGGTTGGCGGGTCCGTACCGGCAGCCCGCCGTGGTTCCCCGGGGCCGGCCCGTCGGCTGCGGCCCGGCCCGGCCGCTGCGCGGCGTCGCGCCGCGCCGTGGCTGGTCCGCCACCGGCGCCGGTGACCGTGACCAGCCGGGCCGGAAGAACCACGATCGCGGCCGTCCCGCCGCGTTGGCTGGGACGCAGCGACACCTGCGCGCCACAGTGGGCGGCGAGCACAGCAACGGTGTAGAGCCCGGTCGGGCCGGCGGGCGGGCCGCCCGGGGGCGGGTTGCCGAGCAGGTGGTTCGCCTCGGCCAACGCGGTCGCGTCGAGGCCCGGGCCGTCGTCGACGACCACGACCGCGCAGCCCTGTGGCCGGTGCTCACCGCCGACCCGGACGGTGGTCTCCGCCGGCGAGAAGGCCAGCGCGTTCTCGATCAGCTCGGCCAGCAGGTGGATGACGTCCGTGACGGCGGGGCCGGCGAGCGACCAGGGCCAGTGCGGCGCGATCAGCACCCGGTGGTAGTCCGGCACCTCGGCGACCGCACCGCGTGCGACGTCGAGCAGGGGCACCGGGCGCCGCCACCGGCGGGCCGGCGCCGCGCCGGCCAGCGCGATCAGCTTTTCCACGTTGCGCCGGACACGGGTGGTGAGGTGGTCGAGGCGGAACAGCTCGTCGGTCTCCTCGGCGGCCCGCTCCCGCCGCTGCATACCGTCCAGCAGGTTGAGCTGATCGCGCAGCAGGGCCTGGTTACGCCGGGTGAGGTGCAGGAACAGGTCCCGGGTGGCGCGCTCCGGCGCCGTGGCGTCCCGGGACCGGTCCGGGGTCTCGACGGCCGCCGGAACGGCGGGTCGGGCCGGCGCCGCAGCGGGCGGTAACTCCTGCCAGCGGCGGTCGGCGCCCGACCGGGCCAACTCGTCGGTCAGTCGGCGGACGGCGCCGGCCCAGCTCAGCAGCACCACGATCACCGCGATGAGGCCGAGCCCCACCACGGCGCCGGTGCGCGCGACGAGCCCGGCCGCGCCCGGCGTGGCCCGCTCGACACTGCTGCGGGCCGTCGTGGTCACCAGCTCGTGCAGGGCGCCGAGGGCGGCGTCCGCCGCCGCCCGCCAGGCCGGGATGGTGACCCCGCTCAGGGGGGTCGCTTCGCCCGTCCGCAGCAGCACGTCCTCCAGGGCGAGCAGGTCCGCGAACCGTGGACCCGCCGTGAGCCGCTGATGGGTTCCCGGGTCGTCGACCGGCAGGCCGGCGGTCGCCTCGGCGCCCGCGTACCGCTGGTTGCTGACCAGGTCGGCCAGCCGGCGCCGCTCATCGGCGGAGATCCGGCCAGCTGTCAGGGCGGCGCTGACCAGGGTGTCCTCCCGGGCCAGCAGTTCACGGGCGCGGGCCAGCGCGATCACCGCGCGGGTGTCGACGGCGAGCGCGCTCTCGTACGCGCCCCACTCCGGGCCGTAGACGGCGAAGGCGGCGTCGACGAGCTGGTCGTACCCGTCGACCGCCTCGGCGCGGTCGAGCCGCTCGGCGTCCACCTGGGACCGCACGGCGCTCAGGCCGTTCAGCCGCCGGCCCAGCTCGTCGGCCCGTTCGCGGACGGCGCCGGCGGTGAGCAGCCGCAGGTCGCTGCCCTCGGTGAACGCGCGGATGTCGGCGACCGCCCGGTCGGTCCCCGCACGTGCTCCGGTGAGCGCGGCCCCCGGCCGCCCCGCTGCGGCGATCGTCTCGGCGGTCAACCGGCGCTCGGTCTGCAGGCTCTGGATCAGCCGGTCGACGGGCTGGCCCAGGGTGTCCGCCAGGGCCCGTACCCGGAGCAGGTCAGCCGCGTCCTGGACGGTGAGGTAGGCCGCGTACGACCAGAGCGTGACCAGCACCGCCGCCAGCGCGACGAGCCGGATCCGGATCGGCCGGTCCGCGGGCCGCGTCACGGCGCGCTCCGCTCGGTCCACGGGCGTCCACCACGCGGGCGCGTCATCGGGCCGACCGCTGCGGCCACGGCTGACCGGCCGCGTTGCTGGCCCGGTCGGCGAGCATGGTGCGCAGCAGCGCCAGCAGCTCGGTGCGGTTGGCGCAGTTGAGCCGGTTGCGCATCCGGGCCACGTGGTGCTCCACGGTCTTGGCCGAGATGAAGAGCCGGTCGCCGATCTCGCGGTAGGTCAGCCCGGCCAGCACCAGCTCGGCCACCTCGTATTCGCGGTCGCTGAGCCCCTGCTGGGCGGGGGCGGCGGTGGCGTCGGCCACCTGGGTGGCGCCCTCGCCGGTGGCGGGCCGCTGCCCGCCGTTGGGGGCGGCCGACCGGCCCTGAAGGACGCGGGCGCACTCCAGCAGGGTGGTCATCGCCCGCCGGTCCGAGGTGCGGATCGCGGCCTGCCCGGCGAGGCGAGCGCCGTCCCAGCACAGCCCGGTGTCGTGCAGCCCCCGGGCGGCGGCCTCCACCCGGACCGGGTCGACCACGCCCCGCAGCACCTCCACCCAGCTCTCGGCGGCCGCGGCGACCACGGCCGCGTACCGGCTGTGGTCGGCGGTGGCGAGCAGGGCGGCGACGTGTTCGTCGGCGGCCACCGGCTCGTCGGTCAGGATCGCGGCGTGCAGCCCGCTCCAGTGCAGCGGGACGCTCCACAGTGCCGGCTCCCCGAGCCGACCGAGCAGCGCGCGGCCCTCCCGCAGGTACGGCTCCAGCCGGGCCAGGTCACCCAGTCGGGCGCCCGCGATGGCGAGCTCGCCCAGGGGCAGCAGCGCGAACAGGTCGACGGGGTGCCGAACGACCGCCTCCAGCGCCTGCCCCCACCCGCGTTTGAGCGCGCCGAGGTCGCTGTTGCGCCGGGCGATGCCCATCTGCAGCGCGGCGGCGAAGAGCTGGTCGCGTGACTCCAGCGGTCGCCCGTCGGCCGCCACCGTGGCGACGTGCTCGGCCGCGGCGAGCGTCTGGCCCCGGACCATCAGGATCCAGGCCTGCAACAGCAGGTGACGGCGGGCCATCAGCGGACCGCCGACACCGACCGCCAGGGCCCGGTGCAACACCCGTTCGGCGATGTCCAGCTCACCGCAGTGCACGGCGGTGAGGGCGGCCAGCGCGGCGGGGCTGTCCGGCAGGAGGGCGGCCCGCCCGTCCGGTTCGAGCAGCGCGGCGGCCTGCACGAGCGCCGAGAGCGCGGCGGTCGGCGTGCCCGTGAC
>NZ_RCVI01000098.1:0-4441 GCF_003667455.1 Micromonospora sp. CV4
GGCTGCGGCCGACCGCCGTCGCGCCCCGGCGCAGCCGTCCGCCCGGCCGCAGCCCCTGGTCGGTGCCGCTGGCCGTGGTGCTGGTGCTGCTCGGCGTGTTCGCCACCGGCGCGGGGCTGGGCCGCTCGGTCGGCCCGCTGGACTGGGCGCCAGCCGGTGGTGACCGGCCGCCCCGCAGCGAGACGGTCGGACTGTCGGCCAGCCGTCCGGTGCGCCTCTCGGTGCCGGCGATCAAGGTCGCCGCCCCGGTGGCCCCGGTCGGGCAGGCCCGGGACGGCTCGATCGCCGTACCCCCGCTGGAGCGGCACAACGAGACCGGCTGGTACGACCGCGGGCCCACGCCCGGCGAGCCCGGCCCGGCGGTGATCGTGGGGCATGTGGACACCAAGAGCGGGCCGTCGGTCTTCTACGACCTGGGCAAGCTGAAGCCCGGCGACCTGGTCGAAGTGGCCCGGGCGGACCGGTCGACGGTGGTGTTCAAGATCGACACGGTTGAGCACTTCCCGAAGGACCACCTGCCCGCCGATCGGATCTACGGCCACGACGGACCCCCCGGCCTGCGTCTGATCACCTGCGGCGGCCAGTTCATCGGCGGCCGCACCGGCTACGCCGACAACGTGATCGCCTTCGCCACCCTGCAGTCCTCCCGCACGCCCTGACCCCTAAGTCGTGATCGACACGGGATCGGCGATATCGGGGTGTCCCGCCGGCTCGGACACCCCGACATCAGCGATCTGGAGTGGATCGACGTGCGGGCCGTGCGGTCAGGGCTGCGGGACCTCCAGGGCCACCTCGAACTCCAGCAGGCTGGCGCCGGTGGCCACCGGCGGGCGGGGCTTCTCGCCGGGGGCCGCGGCGTGTGCGGCGCGGGACGGTCCGGCGGCCCACGCCTGGTACGCCTCCTCGGTCTCCCAACGGGTGTAGACGAAGTAGCGGGTCTCGCCGGCCACCGGCCGGAGCAGCTCGAAGCCGAGGAAACCGGGGGAGTTCTCCACCGTCCCGGCTCGGGCGGCGAACCGCTTCTCCAGTTCGGCGCCGCCGCCGGGTGGGACCTCGATTGCGTTGATCTTCACGACTGCCATCTGCCCACCCTAGCCACCACCCGCGGCCCGGGAACGGAACTCAGAACGCCTCGACCACGGGGACCAGGTCGGCGTCGACCACGATCGGGGCGTGATCGGAGGGGCCCTTGCCCTTGCGGGCCTCCCGGTCCACGTACGCCGAGCGGACCGCCCGGGTGAACGGCGCCGAGGCGTACACCAGGTCGATCCGCATGCCCTTGTTCTGGTGGAACATCCCGGCGCGGTAGTCCCAGTACGTGAACGGGTGCGGTCCCTTCATCGGGGTCGGCACGACGTCGCTGAGCCCCAGGTCGCGCAGTGCCGCGAGAGCGGCCCGTTCGGCCGGCGTGACGTGCGTGGAGTGGGTGAAGACAGCCGGGTCCCACACATCCGCGTCGGTCGGGGCGACGTTGAAGTCGCCGCAGACGGCCAGCGGCAGCCCGCCGGCCAGCTCCGCCTCCAGCGCGTCGCGCAGCGCCGCGAACCAGGCCAGCTTGTACGCGTAGTGCGGGTCGTCCGGCGTCCGGCCGTTGGGCACGTACACCGACCAGACCCGCACCCCGTCGCAGGTGGCGGAGATGGCCCGGGCCTCCGGCTCGGGAAAGCCGGGATCACCGGCGAACCCGACCCGGACGTCGGTCAGGCCGACCCGGGACAGGATGGCCACCCCGTTCCACCGGCCGTCGCTGTGGCTGGCCACGGTGTAGCCGAGCTCGCCCACCTCGGCCACGGGAAAGGCGCCGTCCGGGCACTTGGTCTCCTGCAGGCAGACCACGTCCGGCTCGGTGCCGGCCAGCCACTCCAGCAGCCGGGGCAGCCGGGCCTTCACCGAGTTCACGTTCCACGTCGCCAGGCGCATGTCTCCAGCCTGCCGCATCCGGCCCCGCGACGCCGGGTCAGCTGCCCGGGGTGTCGCCGGGACGGGTCTGTTCGGCGAGGAACCGTTCCAGCTCCGCGCCGAGTTCGTCGGCGGTGGGCAGCGGGCCGGCCTCCGCGGCGAGCAGGCTCTTCTCCCCACGGCCCCGGGAGAACGCGTCGTACTGCTCCTCCAGGGCCTGGACCAGGGCGGCGGCGTCCTCGGTCTGGGCGACCTGCCGGTCGATCTCGACCCGGACCACCTCGGCGGCCGAGCGCAGCCCGTCGCCGGGCAGCAGCAGCCCCGTGCTGCGGGACACCGAGGTGAGCAGCACCTCGGCGGCGGCCGGGTACTCGGTCTGGGCCACGTAGTGCGGCACGTGGGCGGCGAAGCCCAGCGCGTCACGGCCCTGCTCACCGAGGCGGAACTCCAGTAGGTGACCGACGCTGCCGGGCACCTGGACGCGTTGCAGCCAGGGCTCGTACCCGGCGATCAGCTCGGGCCGGGTGGCGTGCGCGGTCACCCCGGTCGGCCGGGTGTGCGGCACCGCCATCGGGATCGAGTTGAGCCCGACGGTGAGCCGGACGTCCAGACGGGCGGCGAGCCCGGCGACCGCTGCCACGAACCGCTCCCACTGCAGGTCCGGCTCCGGGCCGGTGAGCAGCAGGAACGGGGTCTCGTCGTCGTCGTGCAGCAGGTGCAGCTCGAGCTCGGGCGCGTCGACGCTCTCCCAGTGGTCCTCGACGAAGGTCATCACGGGACGGCGCGAGCGGTAGTCGAAGAGCTGGTCCACGTCGAAGGTGGCGATCGGCCGGCTCTCCAGCGAGGTGAGCAGCTGCTCGCGGGCCAGCCGGCTGGCGTTGCCGGCGTCCACGAACCCGGTGAGGGCCTGGATCATGACCGGTTGCCCGAGGTCGGGCAGATCGTCGGTGAGCTGGTAGAGCTCGTGTGGGTCGAGCACCGGTGCGGACCTCCCTGGAATGTGCCTACGGGATGCCGACGCGACGGACGGCACCCGGTTCGGGCAACGTACCCGCCATCCTGGTGCATTCCTGCTTCGGGCGATCCGTCGCCCGGTGGATGGGCTCGACCGGACTAATCACCCGATTACGCCGGCAGGGTGGCCCTACTGGCCGATCGGCCGAGGGCGGTTCGGCCCAAAGGCCGAGTTTGTCGATCATGTCGGTGCTCGGGGCATGATGTCCGTCTCTGTCACGGATCGTGCCGCTGCGCGTGCCCCACCGGCTTTTTCCGGTACGCGAGGTCCCTTCCCCGGGCGGGTCGACCCACCCCGGTCGTCCACCAGGACCGCCCCGATCTGTGGCGAGCGCCACGTGATCACCGTGGGTGATCGGCGTGGACGCCTGCCTAGCCTCGTCTGATGCGTGACGACGGCACCCTCGACGACCCGAACGCCCCGAGCACCCCCACTGCCGATATGGAGGATGGCACCTCAGCCGAACGGACAACCGCCGCGAGCCGGCTTCGGGCGTACGCCCGGGACCTGACGGGTCGACGTCGGGCGCAGGTGGCGCTCGCCACCGGTGTGGTCTGCTGCCTCGGCCTTGCCGCCGTCGTGCAGGTCAGCGACCAGAGCGCCGGCCCGGTGGCCCGCGATTCGCTCGCCGGGAGCTCCGAGCTGGCGCAGCGCGCCGAGCAGCAGCGTGCCTCCCGTGGCCTGGATCGGGCGGCCACTCCCGCCGCCGCCCCCTCCTCCGCCGACCCGGACACCACCCGGTCGGCGCGCAAGGCCGCCCCGGCGCGACCGACCGACCCGGCCCCCGTCGCCGGGCTGGACGAGGACCAGATGGAGAACGCCGAGGCGATCGTCCGGACCGGCCGCAAGATGGGGGTCCCCCGCCGTGGCCTGGTGATCGCGGTGGCCACCGCCATGCAGGAGAGCAACCTCTACAACGTGGCCAGCGGCGTGCTGCCCGAGTCGCAGGACCACCCGCACCAGGGTGTCGGCTGGGACCACGACTCCGTCGGGCTGTTCCAGCAGCGCTCCAGCAGCGGCTGGGGGCCGGTGGGGCGGCTGATGGACCCCGAGTTCGCCACCCGGCAGTTCCTCAGCGCGTTGGAGCAGGTGCCCGGCTGGCAGCAGATGCGGCTCACCGACGCCGCCCAGGCGGTCCAGGTCTCCGCGTACCCCGAGCACTACCAGCAGCACGAGTGGCGGGCCAACAGGGTCGTCGACGCCATCGTGCCGGCCGGGCGGTAACCTACCGCCCACTATGGACGGTTGGGGTTGAGCCTGTCGGGTCCCGGGTACATCCGTTGCGGGTACGGGGTACACATGACACAGGGATCACCGACAGGAGGACGTCATGTCACTGATGCAGCGGATCAGCATGTTCCTGCGATCACCCAAGGGGCAGCAGCTGGTCGACCGGGGGCGGCGCGAGCTGGCCAAGCCCGCCAACCAGCAGAAGCTCAAGGGGTTGGCGGCCCGGCTGTCCAACCGCCGCCGCTGAGCGCCCCACCGGCCGTCCCGCCCGCCGCACCGACCTGGGGAGAGACCCGG
>NZ_RCVI01000439.1:0-51119 GCF_003667455.1 Micromonospora sp. CV4
GATGGCCTTCGGCTTTCACTCACCCGACGCCCTGATCGCCCTGGCCATGCTCAGCCTGGGCGGCCACCGACCCCAACTCCCCAGAAGATGAGCACCATCGACCCACACACCCAACAGAAGACCCATAAATATGCCCCTGAGGTACAGCGCTCGTTGGCAACCCCGTCCGGGATCGCCCCGCTCGACCACGTCCGCCGCAGGGCCGGCGGATCGGGTGACGTCACTGAAGGTGACTGTCTGATTGCTGATCGCGCCGCTCGGGCTCGGGTCCTAACGTGATCGCCGCACCGCGCAGCGACCACCGGCCCGGAGACACGATCGTCATGAGCCCGACCAGGCAGGCCGCCAGCGGCGGTGCGGAGGAGGACCTCGCCCGGCTGGCGATCCGGGCGGTGGCTCCGGAGGAGGAGCCGCTGCTGGTATTCCTGCAACCGGCGTACCAGCGTCGGCCGTGGCGGTGGCGCGAGGACCCGCGTGCTCTTCTGCGGGTGGGCGGCGGCGAGGCCGGCGGCGGGGGCTTCGCGGAGACCGTCGAGCCGCTGCTGCCGTACGTGATGGTGCTGACCGGCGTCGCCCTCGCCGGGTTGCGCGACGCGGTCCAGGCACAGGCCACCGATGCGATGCGCGGGGGATTGCGCCGGCTCGGCCGGCGGTGGTGGACCCGCCGCTCGGGCGAGGTGCCGCCCCGGACGGTGCGGCTGCGCCCCGGTCAGGTGCTACGTATCGAGGAGGCGGTCACGGCCGCGGCCCGCGACCCGCGCTGGGCGCTCACCGAGGACCAGGTCGCGGTGCTGCGCGACGCGGTGCGCGAGGCGTTCGTCGCCCGGTTCGGGATGGACGCCGGGAACATCGACGGTGAGTGACCCGACAGCCGGCCCCGCCCTGGCCGGGGTGACCCCTCCGTTGCCGTCACCGGCCCTCGGCCGGTTCGTCGCCGCGGTGACCGCGGTCGTCGGTACGAGCGTCTTCGGTTGGCAGACGGTGCTCATCGACGCCGCGCGCACCCGCCAGCGGGCCGAGTGCATCGACGGACTGCGCGGGCTGCCCGCACCGATCGACGTGCGGACCGGCACGGTCAACGAAGAATCGGCAGCGGCGGTGCGACACTGCCTCGGCACGCTGCACGCCGACGCGGTCCGTCAGATGCTCGTCGGGATGGCCGTGCTGGCGGGGGTGACGGCCGTGATCTACCTGGCCGCGCCGTGGTGCGAACGACGGCTGCGCGACCTGCGCCGCCTGGACCGGATGCCGGGCACCGAAGCGCTGCGCGCGGACCTGTCCGCCCTGGTACGCGAGGCGGGGCTGCGTCGGGCGCCGACGTTCGTGGTGTCGCGGTCGGCACGGGTCAGCGGCAACACCTTCGGCGCGTTCCCCGTCCGCTACGTCCGGCTCGACCTGGGGCTGGTGCACGCCCACCGGGTGGCGCCGGGCGTGTTCCGGGCGGTCGTGCTGCACGAGCTGGCCCACCTCCGCAACGCGGACGTGGGCCTGACCCGGCTGACCATCGCGCTGGCCTGGGCCTTCCCGCTGGCGGTTCTCGTACCCGTCGCGGTCAACTACGCGGGCGCCGTGCCCGCCGCGCACCTGCTCGACGACGTCTGGCGGTTGGCGACGTTCGCGCTGGTGGTGCAGGTCTCGGCCTGGTCGGTGCTGCGGGCCCGGGAGTTCGCCGCGGACGCCCGGTTGACCGGGGCCGACGCGGCGACCATCCGGGCGCTGCTCGCGACCAACCCCACCCGCGCCGGACGCTGGCCCCGCCTCGCGGCGATGTTCCGGTTCCAGCCGCTGGCCCGGGCACGCGCCGACGAACTGGACCGGCCGGTGCGTCGAGTCTCCGCTCGCCCCGTCGAGGCGCTGGGCGCCGGCCTGGCTGCCGGGATCGCCGCGCCGCCGTTGGCGGACCTGATGGCGCAACTGCCCCGTACCCTCGGCGGTCCTGATCCGCTCACCGGCGGCGCATTCCTGGTGGGGTTGCTGCTCGGTGTGCCGTTGGCCCTGGTCACCACCGGCGCGCTGTGGCGGTCGGCCTGGTGGGCGCGGCACGGTGGTGGCACGGCGGCCGGCGGCGGTCTGTTTGGTGCGGCGCTGGCCGTGGGGCTCCTCGTGGGCCGCCGGCTGGCCTGGTCGGCGGCGTATGCCAGCGACCGGCCGGCCTGGTGGATCGAGCTGGCGTGGGCCGTGCTCGGGATCGCCGCAGGCGTCCTGCTCGGCCGCTGGGTGGCGCTCGGCGCTCGGGCGCACCTGCGGCGGATCCCGGTGACCGACGCGGGTCGTACCCGTCTGGCGTGGGCCGGCGCCGCCACGGCCACCGCACTGCTCATCGCCGCGTTCGTGGCGTCGATCCTGATCCTGGACTCGTGGTCGGCGGACTCCGAGGTGAGCATGCTGCGGGTGCTCGCCGCACGCGAGGGTCACCCCGAACACGTCACCGTGCTCACCCTGGGGGACACGCTCGGCTGGTACGTGCGCGTGCTGGCCGACCACGCCCCGTACCTGCTCGCGTTGCCGCTGGCCGCCGCGCTGCATCCGGTCCTGGCGGACCGGCACGCGACCCGGCGGGCGCTGCGGCTCGGCATCGTCTCGGGGGTCGTCGGCGCGGTGGCGCTGCCCCTGGTGGTGGTGGGCATCGCGGTCGCCGCCCGGGACCCGGGCCTCGGGCCGGCGGCGCTGCGGAGCCTCGTCGACGGCCATACGCTGCTGCCGGTCACCCTGGTCGAGATGACTGTCGCGGTGGCGGCGGTGGCCAATCGGCGGCTGTCGGTGTGGCACGCGCTGCTGGCCGCGGGCACGGCGGGTCTGCTTCTGGCGCCGGTGCTGGTGGCCGCCATGGCGGCGCTGCCCTGCCTCGGCACCGCCACGGGGCCGGGCTGCGTCCGCCCTCCCGAGCAGGTCCTCGCCGTGCGGGCGATCAGCCACGCCCTGCTTGTCGCGCCGGTGTTCGCGACCCTCGCGGCGGCGCTCGGCGCCGCGGTGGCGGCGGCACTGACCGTGGTCGTGCGCCCCCGCCACCGCCGGTGGTTGACATCCGGGGCCGCCGTCCTGGTGCTGCTCGGCGCGTCCGGTGCCGTCGCCGCCGCGCACCGGACGTCCGGGCCCGCGGCAGTGACCGGACACGATGGCTGCCTCGTCGGCGTGTGGCGTCTCGCCGCCGGGCGCTACCACGTGCCGGTCCCCGCCGACTCGCCGCTGGGCACGATCACCGGGCTGCGGCAGGACGCGAGTGTCGACCTCACCAGTGGTCCGGAGACCGGCTTCGCCAGCGCCTACCGGATCGACGGCACGGCGACCGACCTGTTCGACCGGGCCGCCGCCGAGGGCTTCCTCAACGGCCACACCGTGCGCAACGTCCGCCGGGGCATGCAGACCTACCGGTGGACTGCCCACGCCGGCCGGTACCGGCAGCGCGACGGCGTGACGGCAGGCGACGTGAACCTGCTGCGGGTCGGCGACAGGGAGCTGGACATCAGCTCGGTCATGGCTGATTCGGAGGGGTCGTACCGCTGTGCGGGTGACCGGCTGGTCATCCGGATGGAGGCCGACGACGGGTCATGGGGCGAGGAGATCTTCGTCCGAAGCGGCGCCTGACGGAGCCTCACGCGGCCGATGTGACTCGGGCGTGCCCGAAGTACATGAGCTCCCAGATCGCGTCCTCGGCGAACTCCTCGACCACGCGTCCGCCCTTGTGATGCTCGATCGTGAGCAGGCCGGCGAAGCGGAGGTAGGCGCCGTCGAACCGGACCAGCCGGGCCGCGGCCCTCTTCCGCCAGGGCAGGTCCTTGGTGAGCGGGTTGCGGACCAGGTCGCGCTTGCGGTCGAAGGTCACCACGTACGTGTCGTCGTCGTCCACGTACGTGTACCGGACCATGCCCGCCACCGGCTTGCCGGTCTTCGCGTCGGTGTAGACCCGGTGTCGTTCGAACGTCATCTTCTCCGGGTCGTCGCCGATGATCCGGCCGTCGCGGGCCAGCATGAAGATGGGGATCTCGGCAAAGCCGTACTTCTCGGCGCTGGTGATGAACGACGCGATGACCGTGTACGGCCCGGCCTGCCCCCGCCCCCAGTACCAGTCATTGATGATTTTCTGCAGCCCGACGTTTCCCCAGTTGTGGTCGTGGTAGCCGACGCCGGTCGTCTCGTGCCGCACCCCGTCGATCATGTACGAGCCGCGCACGGCTCCCTGCGGGACCGAGGGCAGCCAGTTGAACTCGAGGTCGCGCTTCGCGCCGAACAGCATGTGCCCGGTGGCCGGGCGCCAGGCCGGGACCTCGGATGTCAGCGTGAAGTCGACCCGCAGCCTCCCGGCGACCGCCTGGATCCGGTACTCGCGCAGGTTCTCGCCCTGGAAGCGGTTGTCCGGGCCCATCCTTACGTCCGTACGCCCGCTCGCCGCCGACCATTCGGCCGGGGGGATCGCGATCGTGTTGTTGGACATCGTGCCGTCGGGAAGTTCCAGGTTGACGCGGAGTTGCGGCGACAGCGGGCTGCTCGCCGCGCCGAGGTCCTTGTTCATGAACACCACGACCACCTTCGCGCCGTCCTCGAGGTGGGCGTCGAAGTACCACCACTCGTACGACCCGGCGCGATCGTCGGTGCGGGCGCCGTCCTCCCATTCGCGTACGACATCGCGCTCCAGATCGAAGCGTGCGTAGTCGTCGCTCAGCGCGGCCAGTTTGAGGTGTTCCGGCATGACTCTTCCTCTTCGTTGCCTTGCAAGATCAAGATGTGTGACCCGTTCTCGGACACCGACGGTGGGCGGATGGCTCACAGGGTGGCGAATCCCTCTCGCCAGGAGGGACGAGTCGGGATCCAGTCGAGGTGCGTGCGGGCGTAGTGGTTGCTCGCGCCCCGTGCCCAGCCGTGCCGCTCGCCCACTGTCACCGCGGGTGCCGGGACCCCGGCCGCCGCGCAGAACGCGGGCACCCACTCCGCGGCCGCGGCGGGCTCGTCGTCGCAGACGTTGACCGCGCCGGCGGGCCACTCCAAGGCCGCGACCGCGGCGGCGACGGCGTCGTCGATATGCAGCAGGCTACTCACGTCCGCGTCGGCGGGGACCTTGCCGGCGGCGGCGAAC
Source organism: Micromonospora sp. CV4 (assembly GCF_003667455.1). NCBI lineage: Bacteria > Bacillati > Actinomycetota > Actinomycetes > Micromonosporales > Micromonosporaceae > Micromonospora > Micromonospora sp. CV4. The sequence goes on from NZ_RCVI01000439.1 coordinate 5,072, forward strand.
TGGGCCATCAGGCCGTCGCGGGCGTACCAGGTGTCCGGGCCGTAAACGGTGCCGTACCGCAGCACGACCCACTCGGGCGCCTCCTGGACGGCGGATTCGAGCGCGGCGACACCGGCCACACTGGTCTGGCGCGGCTCTGCGGCGCCGAGGTCGAGCGGGGTCTTCTCGGTCGCGGGCTCGGCGCCCGGTTCGTACGCCCAGGCGATGCTCTGTGCCACGATCCGCCGTACTCCGGCGGCGAGCGCCGCGTCGACCAGGTTGCGGGTCCCGACCCGACGCAGCCGCGAGTTGGCGGCGAGGTCGCCGGTGCTCAGGCTGGTCAGCTGGTGCATCACCACGTCGGGCCGGGTGTCGCGGACGGCGGCCGCCACCGCGTCCCGGTCGAGCACGTCGACGGCCAGCGGGCCGTTACGGGCCAGCCCGATGACCTCATGCCCCTGGGCGGCCAGGAGCGGCTCGAGCCGGCGGCCGATGGTGCCGGTCGAACCGGCGAGAACGATACGCATGAGTGTGCTTCTCCGTCAGTTCGGCCGGGGTGAGCGGCGGTCCTTGCGCTGTTCGAGCTCCTCAGGGCTGACCAGCACCAGCATTTCCTGGCCGGGCGCGCACACCATGACGACCAGGAATGTGCTCACCTGATCGGGCAGGTTGTTGGCGGATCGGTAGTGGATGACGTCGCCGCCAGGCTCCCAGAACGCCTCACCGGCCCTGATCACCCGTTCCGGCTCGCCCTCCAGCTCGAAGATCATCTCGCCGTCGAGCATGTAGCCGAATACCGGGCCGGAGTGCCGGTGCGGCGGCGTGCCGGGGTCGCCCGGTGGTAGTTCGATCGTCGCGGTCATCACATGCGAGCCCTCCGGTAGCTCCGGCGGCATGGCCGTGCCCAGCAGCACGACCTCGTTGTTTCCGATCTTCATGGTCTGCATGAGTCGAACGTATCCCCGACTGGACCAGCAGAATGGACCAGTTAGCGACCGGTCTCATGGACCAGTTGGCAGAGTTCGGACAGTGCCGCCTGCCAGGCGTGAGCCGGTGGCGCCGCGTACCCGATGACCAGGGCCGCCGCCTGCCGCTCATCCGCCGGATCGTGCCAGTAGCCGTTGCTGTGCAGGCCGATCAGGTGCAGTCCCTGGCGGCGTCCGGCCTGGATCAGCCAGCGTTCCTCCGCGACCGAGGCCAGCGGCAGCAGCGCATGCATGCCGGCCGCGATGCCCTCCAGCGAAGTGGTGGTCACCTCGGCCAGGCGGCCAGCCAGCTCGATCCGGCGGCGCCGGTAGGTCAGACGCATGCGGCGGATGTGCCGGTCGTAGTCGCCGTGCGTGAGCAGGTCGGCCATGGCGAGCTGGTCGATCGCGGAGACTGCGGCGCCGGCCTCCACGATCGTCGTCGTCAGTTCGCGACGCAGTGGCTCGGGTGCGACGAACCAGCCCAGGCGGACGCCCGGCGCCAGCGATTTGCTCGTGCTGCCGGCGTACACGATCCGCTCTGGCGCCAGCGCCTGCATCGCGCCCACCGGCCGCTGGTCGTAGCGGAACTCGCCGTCGTAGTCGTCCTCGATCAGGAATGCGTCGTGCTCCCGTGCCCAGGCGATGACTCGGTAGCGTTGCCGTGGGGTGAGTACCACTCCGGTCGGATGCTGGTGCGCCGGAGTGAGCAGCGCGGCCTGACCCGCCGCGTTGTCCGGGTCGGCCCCGCCCGCGCCGACGGTGAGTGGCGTGACCGTCAGGCCCGCGGCCCGCAGCACCATGCGGTGATGGGCCAATCCGGGGTTCTCGGTGGCGATGGCGCGTACGCCGCGCCGGTGCAGCGTCCGCGCCAGCAGGGAGAGGCTCTGGGTGAAGCCTGCCGTGATCACCACCGCGTCCGGGTCGCAGAGCACTCCACGAGTACGCGCGAGATAGTCGGCCACCGCCGCCCGCAACGCGGGCAGCCCTGCCGGCTCGGAGTAGTCCAGCGTGCCGCGCGAAGCGGTTGCCAGCGCCCGGCGGACACTGTCGGCCCAGGCCGTTCGGGGGAACGAACCGAGATCGGGAATCCCCGGCCGCCACTCGATCACCGGCCCGGCCGCGATCGACGGCCGCGGTTGCCTACGTGGGCCGGGCGGATCATGGAGCACGTCCGCGACCCGGGTGCCCGAGCCGGGTGCCGCCACCAGCCACCCTTCCGCCACCAACTGCGCGTACGCCTGCACCACCGTGCCCCGGGCCAAACCCAGGTCGGTGGCCAGGCTCCGGCTCCCGGGTAGACGCGATCCGGCCCGCAGCCGGCCGGTCCGAATGCTCTCCCGTAACGCGCTCTCCAGCGAGCGACCCGGGAAACCCGCACCCCGATCGAACTCCAGATGCAGGTCAAGCGACTTCGCCACTCAGCAACGATCTCCTCCGTGCGAGCAGCGCCGGCAGGTTCGGCGACAACTCACGTGCCAGACTCCGTCGACCCGGCCGCATCGCGGCGGTGCCAGCCGGACGGGGCTGCCCGTCGCTGTGTCACCGGTGACGAAGGTTACCGCTGGAACAGGGCCAGTTTCTGTGGGTTGAGGATGACCAGCACTCGTTCGATTCCGGCGGGGGAGGCCTCGATGGTGACCAACGCGACCGTTGTACCGGGCCGCGAGACGAGGATCGCGGCCTGGCCGTTCGATTCGACGATCTCCAGTGCGAGGTCGTGGCCGAACTTGCGCATCAGTCCCAGGATGTAACGCGCGACGTTGTCACGTCCGACGATGGGTACCTGGGCGGCTCGAACGATGCCGCCGCCGTCGGCGTAGGACGTGGCTGTTTCGGCGAGCAGCTCCTCGAGCCGGGTCAGCTCACCGGACCGGGCAGCGGCGAGAAAGGCACGCAGCAGGCGGTCGTGGTCGGCGTGGGCGACCCGATCGCGCCGCTGCTGGGCCAGGTGCGTCCGGGCGCGTCGGCCGAGCTGCCGCGCGTACGCCTCACTGACGTCGAGAATCTCGCCGATCCGCCGGAAGGGGTAGTCGAACGCCTCGCGCAGCACGTACACCGCCCGCTCGGCCGGGGTGAGCCGTTCCAACAGAAGCAGCACGGCGAGTTCGAGTGACTCGTTGCGTTCGGCCTGCAGTGTCGGGTCGGCGGTGGTGTCGACGGGCTCGGGTAGCCACGGTCCGGGATACAGCTCACGTCGGGCGCGAGCCGATGTCGCGGCGTTCAGAGCGAGCCGAGAAGTCGTCGTGACCAGGAACCCGATCGGGTCCCGTACCTGGCTGCGATCGGTCTGCTGCCACCGGAGCCAGGCTTCCTGCACGACGTCCTCCGCCTCGGCGACACTTCCGAGCATCCGGTAGGCGATGCCGAACAGCCGCGGACGGACCCCGCCGAACACCCCCAACGCGCCGATCAGTGTCCCGTCTTCCCCTCGCCCCACCATGACCGCCCGCCTCGTCGCTTCTGTCCCTGACCATGCAGGTGAGCTCGAACCACCGCCGATATCGCTGCTGTCCGGGCACCAACGCATACCCGTGCGCGGCCGTACTACAGCATCGGCGCGTCGCGCCAGGCACCCCACCGCTGAGGCGGACGGTCCGCACCATGGAGGCGACCCGCTCGATCGGCGGTCTGGACACCGGCTCGGGGCGGCGACGATTCGAGCAGACCGATACAGATCCGCACGAGCGTGCCGACGAGCCAGGTGAAGGGGCTGTCGATGCCATCCTGTTGGTCGTCCGGCATCGTGTACCAGCCGGTGTACGCCTCCTGCACCGCGTGCTCGGCGACGTCGACCGAACCGAGCAGGTGATATGCGAGGTTCTTGAGGTGGCGTCGTTCGGCGACGACGACGCAGAACGCGCTGGGTAACGCGTTCGACCGACGTGGCCGGCGGGGTTCGGGAACCATCGGTTCTCCCAGTGGTTGACGCGGAAGGTTCAGTGGGCGGCCCGAGCCGAGGCGAAGCCGCGCCGAGCCGCTGAACGGTCGCGCAGCACCGTCAGGAGGATGATCACCAGGCCGACGAGCGCCACGGCCGCGTTTCCGGTGGTGAGGAGGATCGCCTCACCTACGGTCGCCCCCTCCATGTTCGTGAGGTGGTAGAAGAAATGTGGCACCGCGAAGACCGAATAGGCGCCCGCGGCGGGGATGACGAAATGGGCCTTGGGTTTGATCGCCGCGATGCCCAGTACCAGGGCGATCGCCAGTGATGCCGTGCCGAAGTCCCGCGCGTAGTGCTCGCTGAACGGCGGCGTGAGGTCCACTGTCGGGAAGTACGCGTAGAAGCCGGCCGGCCAGATCGCGTTCCAGGCCCCGACCACGAAATTGTCGACAAACAGGATCGCCAGTGCGATGCGGATGGTGATGGTCATGACTCATTGCTCCTTGCGCCGTCCTGCGGGTGGTGAGCCAGCGTCACCAGTACGGACCGAGCGGGCCTCCGATTCGTGACAGCTGGCCCAGCGGCTAGCTCTGCTGTCACGAATCGGGGGGCCACTCGGTCCACTTCCCAGATGCCGCGGTCGCTCGCGGCGGAGGGGAGCACGCCATGAAGAGAAGCGTCGCGGCGCCCGCGACCGGCAAATCAGCCACCGGTCGAGCGCCTCGCACTCGTCGTACCGTCGGATTGATCGTCACGGTCGTGCTTGCTGCCGGTCTCTCGCCGACGGTCACGCCCGCTCCCGCGTTCGCCCACGGCGCGAGGTATTCGATCACGCCGGCCGACGGCGCCGCGCTCGTGACCGCTCCGGAACGGGTCGAGGTGGCGTTCGCCGCCGACATCACGTCTGACAGCAGCATCACGATCGTTGACCACACGGGAACGAATTGGTCCCACGGTCGGCCAGCTGTCCACGGAGCGAGGCTGATTCATCAGGTGAAAGCGGGAATGCCTGACGGCGGGTACGAGATCAGCTGGCGAGCAACCTTCACCGACGGACACCCGGTAACCGGCACGGCGGAGTTCACTGTGGGAGCGGACACCGCGGCGGCCGCCGCAGCGAATCCGTTGCGTGCCCGGCTCACGCACGACGGGGTCGTCGCGTTCTACGCCGCCGCAGGCGTCGTCGTACTCGCTCTCCTCCTCGCGATCATGACGCTCTCGCGTGGTGTCTACGCCGGCACCAGACGCGCGGCCGCAGGTGAGAAATCCACGCTTTAGTGCGAGTTGCCTAGTTTGAACCTCGGTGAGAAGCCTTGGAGAGGTAGAACCATCAGTGACATCACAGCGGTTGATTTCTCTTTCACCCCGGCGCCCGGTCCGGGCGACGCACCTCTGCGGCGTTACGGCGAATCGGGAGGTGGCTCAGTGCGTATCGCGGTAGCTGGCGGGACCGGCTGGGTCGGACGTCTCGTCGTCGACGCCGTACGGGCTGCCGGCCACGAGCCGCTCATCCTCGCCCGCTCCACAGGCGTGGACCTGATCCGCGGTTCCGGGCTGGACGAGGCGCTGACCGGCGTACCGGTCGTGATCGACGTCAGCAACGTGTCGACGACCAACCGGAAGAAATCGGAAAACTTCTTTGGCACGGCGACAGGTAACCTGCTCACGGCAGGCCAGCGCGTCGGCGTGCGGCACCACGTCGCGCTGTCGGTTGTCGGCGTCGACCGGGTGAATTGGGGTTACTACGCGGGCAAACGACGCCAGGAGAAGCTCGTCCTGGACGGTGCGGTACCCGCCACAGTGCTCCGCTCGACGCAATTCCACGAGTTGGCCGCGCAGATGCTCGCCTCCGTCCCCGGCCCGATCGCAGTGGTACCCCAGATGCTCAGCCAGCCGATCGCGGCCCACGAGGTCGCTCACTGTCTCGTCGACCTCGCCCTGGCAGACCCGGCCGGCCGGGCGCCGGACATCGCCGGCCCACAACAGCTGCACATGCCGGACATGGCCCGCCGTCTGCTACGCGCCCGCGGAAGTCACCGCGTCGTCCTGCCCGTCCGGCTCCCGGGAGCGACCGGTCGAGCCATGGCCGGAGACGGCCTGCTGCCCACCGGCCCCGGCCCCCGAGGCAGACAGACCTTCGACCAGTGGCTGGCCAGCCCGGCAGCGCAAAGAACCATCGGGCGGACCCGGTGAGCGAAGGCCAGTCACCCGTCCCCGCCGCACCGCAGGTCGCGTCAACAGACGGACGGGGCTCCGCGCTGACCGCGCTCATCCGGATCGCCCTGGCCGTACTCTTCCTCGACGAACTCGTTGTCGGGTTCTGGAACCAGGTCTTCCCCGAAAGCTTCTACGACAACTTCCCGACCGTCACCCTCACCCCGCCGCTCAGCGAGCACTACGCGCGAGACTTCGGCGGAGCCACCCTCGGCCTGGCCGTCGTCCTCGGCATAGCGCTCGTCGCACCTCGAGCCGCGTTCACCATCCCCGCGGCGGCGGCATTCTCCACCTTCGCCATACCCCACTTCTTCTTCCACCTGACCCACCTCGACGACGCCACCGCTGGCGAGGCGGTCTTCCTCACGACCGCCAACGCCGTCGTCGCCCTGCTCGGCCTTCTCGTCATCGCCCTGACGCTCATCCGAGACGCCAGACATCGCCGGTCCCAGGGCAGCGCCGCCAGCGGATGAGCGACTCGTAGCAGGGCTGACTGGAGGGCGCGGCGCAGCCGGCACCGTGGTGAAGTCGGGTCGTGCCGCGCGGCTCATCGAAGCCGAGAGAGGCGCGCGCGTATCGTCGGGCATCATCCGCGATGCCCGGGACTGCCTCGACGTGCGCCGGAGTCGAAAGTCTTCGAAAAGATCCGGGTGTGCTTGTCGATTGGCGTGGGTCCCGTTCGTAGCCCTGGTGAGAGCCCGGCATCCGAGACGGGCCACGCACCCGCTGGAGGGCACGATGACCACCACCGCGAACACGACCCGCGCCACCACGTCGACCTTCGCTGCGCTGATCGGAACCGGTGTCATCGCCGCGGTTGCCGCGAGCGCCGCCACCATGGCCGTCGCCGCAGTAGGCCACGCCGCAGGGATCAGCCTCGACCTGGACGGCGCACCGATCCCGGTGGCGGGGTTCGGTGTGCTGACCGTGGCCTTTTCGCTGATCGGCGTGGTCATCGCCGCGCTGCTGTCCCGTTTCGCTCGGCGCCCGCGGCGCACGTTCGTCCGCACGACGGTCGTGCTGACGGTCCTGTCGCTCGTGCCGGACGTGATCGCCGACGCCGGGACGGCCACCAAGGCGCTGCTGATGCTCACCCACCTGGTCGCGGCCGCGATCGTGATCCCCGCTGTCGCGCGTCGCCTGGCCGCCTGACCTGTCGTCATCCCACCATCGACCACCGGAGGATCGTCATGAAGCAGTACCTGCTGTCCGTCCACTTCGTCGAGGGCGCGCCGGACCCGTCCGACGAGGAGATGCAGACCATGTTCAGGGAGACCGGGCGAATCAACGACGACATGCAGGCCGCGGGCGCCTGGGTCTTCGGCGGGGGACTCACGTCACCGGACAGCGCCACCGTCGTCCGGATCGAGAACGGCACCACCACCATGAGCGACGGGCCGTTCGCCGAGACGAAGGAGCACATCGCCGGGTTCTGGGTCATCAGGTGCGCGGACCTGGACCAGGCGCTGGCCTGGGCCGAGAGGTGCGCGGCGGCCTGCGGTCCGGTCGAGGTGCGTCCATTCGACGACCTGTCCCAGGCCTGACCAGGAGCCGGTCTCCCGACATGGACCTGGCGAGCATCTATCGCGCGGAGTACGGCCGCTGCGTCGCCACCCTGGCCCGCATCCTCGGTGACATCAACCTCGCCGAGGAGGCGGTCCAGGACGCCTTCACCACCGCGCTGGAGAAGTGGCAGACGCCGCCGCCGAACCCGGGCGCCTGGATCGTGACCACGGCACGCAACCGGGCCATCGACCGGCTCCGCCGCGAGTCGACCCGCGAGGCCCGGCACGCCCAGGCCCTCCTGCTGCATCAACAGGACGAGCCCAGAGAGGTGGGACCGGTGAAGGACGACCAGCTGCGACTCATCTTCACCTGCTGCCACCCGGCGCTCGCTCCCGACGCGCGCACCGCCCTCACGCTCCGCCTGCTCGGTGGCCTCGACGTGCCGGAGATCGCCCGGGCCTACCTGATGCAGGAGGCGACCGTCGCTCAGCGGATCGTGCGCGCCAAGAAGAAGATCCGGGACGCCGCCATCCCTTACCGGGTACCCGCCGAACATGAGCTGCCGGACCGGCTGCCGCCCGTGCTCACCGTGCTCTACCTGATGTTCAACGAGGGCTACGCGTCCACCGCCGGACCGCTGATCAGAACGGACCTGTGCACCGAGGCGGTCCGACTCGCCCGCGAGCTCGCCGCGTTGATGCCCGACGAGCCGGAGGTCCTCGGCCTGCTCGCCCTGCTGCTGCTGACCGAGGCGCGCCGCCCCGCCCGGCTCGGCCCGACGGGCGAGCTGGTGCTGCTGGCCGACCAGGACCGGTCGCTGTGGAACCGGGCGCTCATCGCCGAGGGCCACGACCTGGTCCGCCGTTGTCTGCGGCGCGACCGGCCCGGCCCGTACCAGATCCAGGCCGCGATCAGCGCGGTGCACACCGACGGCGCCGCCACCGACTGGACCCAGGTCCTGGCACTCTACGACCAGCTCCTCGCGCTCGCCCCGACCCCGATCGTCGCGCTCAACCGCGCGGTCGCCGTCGCCGAGGTGCACGGACCGGCGGTGGCCCTCGCCGCGTTGGAGGACGTCGAACTTCCCGGGTACCACCGGCTGCCCGCCACCCGGGCCGAACTGCTGGCCCGGCTCGGACGCGACGCTGAGGCCGGAGCCGCCTACGACCAGGCCATGGCATTGGCCACCAACGAGACCGAACGTGCCTTCCTGCGGACCCGTCGTACCGAACTCACTCGCACGAGGAGAGCATCATGACCGCGACCTACACCTTCGACGTCTTCTCCAGCCTCGACGGCTTCGGCACCAGCAGCGGAAACTGGGGCGGCTACTGGGGTAAGCAGGGTCCCGAGCTGCTCAAGCACCGCCTCGCCGTGTACGGCGAGGAGCAGCGCATGGTCTTCGGAGCCAACACGTACCGGGCGTTCGCGCAGATGCTCGCCGCGAGCACCGAGGAGTCCGAGGTCCGTGACGCCTGGGTCACCCGGATGAGGAGCCTCCCTGCGACGGTGGTGTCGAGCACGCTCGACGGACCCCTCGACTGGCCGGACGCGACCGTGGTGAGTGGGGACGCCGTCGAGGTCGTCGCCCGGCTCAAGGAGGAGTCCGAGGTGCCCCTGCGATCGCACGGCAGCCTGTCGATGAACCGGGCGCTGATGGCCGCCGGTCTGGTCGACCTCGTCCAGGTGACGGTCTTCCCGGTGATCACCGGTCAGACCGGTACGGAGCCGATCTTCCAGGGGGCGGCCGACTTCGACCTGGAGTTGGTGGAGAGTCGGACCCTCGACGGTCGCTCCCAGGAACTCATCTACCGGCCCACCCTGCATGTCTGAGTCGTCCGTGTGCCCCAAACACATGCACCCGTTGCGGATGCCGGCCCCAGCGGCGAGCCGGAACAGCTGCTGGCCTCTCCGCGCGCTGCCCGCGCCATCACCTGCGGCAGGAACGGCTCGGCCTCGTCGAGCCGCTCAGCGCTCGATCACCTGCATCTGCTCGTCGGTGTGGTGACCGCCCTCGGCGACGGGCAGCGCGGTGAGGGCGGCAACCTGTTCGGCCGTGAGCGTGACGGTGTCCGCGGCGGCGTTCTCTTCGACACGACTGACGCGCTTGGTGCCAGGGATGGGGACGATGTCGTCGCCCTGGGCCAGCAGCCAGGCCAGGGCCACCTGGGCCGAGGTGGCTCCCACCTGGTCGGCGACCGTCTGCACCTGGTCAGCGATGCGCAGGTTGCGCTGGAAGTTCTCCCCGGTGAAGCGCGGGTGGTTCTTGCGGAAGTCGCTGTCGTCGAGGCGCTCGACGTCGGCCGGGGTGCGCAGGGCGCCCGTGAGGAAACCGCGTCCGAGCGGGGAGTACGCCACCAGGCCGATGCCCAGCTCACGCAGCACGGGCAGGATCTGTTCCTGATCACGGGTCCACAGCGAGTACTCCGACTGCAGGGCGGTGACCGGGTGTACGGCGTGAGCGCGGCGGATGGTGTCGATCCAGGCCTCGGAGAGGCCGACGTAGCGGATCTTGCCTTCCTGCACCAGGGCCGCGAGGGTGCCCATGGTGTCCTCGATCGGAGTGTTCGGGTCGACGCGGTGCTGGTAGTACAGGTCGATGTGGTCGGTGCCGAGTCGCTTGAGCGAGCCCTCGACGGCGGTGCGGATGTTGTCCGGGCTGCTGTCCAAGCCTCCTGGGACGCGGCCGTCGTGAGAGATGAGGCCGAACTTGGTTGCCAGCACGACCTGGTCGCGGCGGCCCTGCAAAGCGCGGCCGACGAGCTCCTCATTGACGTACGGGCCGTAGATCTCCGCGGTGTCGATCAGCGTGACACCCAGCTCGAGGGCCCGGTGGATGGTGCGGATGGACTCGGCGTCGTCGCTGCCGGCGCCGCTGTAGCCGTGCGACATTCCCATCGCACCCAGGCCGATGCGGGCGACCTCGAGCTCACCCAGCTTTACCGTACGCATGCTTGTTCTCCCTGTCGTTGGTCGAATGGATACCCGCCGTCCCGAGACGCGCGCCTGCGGACAGCAGGCTCGGGGTGGATCAGGCTTCGGGGATCGGCATGCCGAAGGTGGCCAGGGTGATGTCGGCGGGCTCGGGACCACCGCGCTTGCCGGTGTCCAGGGCGTCGATCGTGGCGAGCTGCTCGGCGGTGAGCTCGAAGTCGAACACATCGAAGTTCTCCGCGATCCGCGCCGGCTTCGTGGACTTCGGAATCGCCGAACGACCCTGCTGCACGTGCCAGCGCAGCATCACCTGCGCCGGGGTCTTGCCGTGCGCCGTCGAGATCTCACCGATCACCGGATCCTGCAAGGTGCTGGTGTGCTCGCCGTCTCGATAGAACGTGATACCACCGATCGGCGACCACGCCTGCGAAAGAATGCCGTGCTGCGCGCCGAAGGTCTGCACCTCACGCTGGGCGAAGTAGGGATGCACCTCGATCTGGTTCACCGCAGGCACGACGGTCGCCCTGTCGAGCAGCGTGGTGAGGTGGTCGACCATGAAGTTGCTGACCCCGATGGCGCGGACCTGGCCGTCGGTCAGCAGCTTCTCCAGAGCCCGGTACGCATCCAGCGTCCGGTCGAACTCCGACGGCAACGCCTGGTGCAGGATTAGCAGGTCGATCTGCTCGACGCCGAGCTTGGCGGCGCTCTTCTCGAAGCCGTGCAGCGTCTGGTCGTACCCGTAGTCGCTGATCCAGATCTTGGTCTCGATGAAAACCTCGGAACGGTCGACGCCCGACGTGGCAATCGCCTCGCCGACCTCACGCTCGTTGCCGTAGGCGGCCGCAGTGTCGATGTGCCGGTATCCCGTGGCGAGCGCTGCTTCGACTGCGGAGCGGGTTTCCTGCGGAGGCGTTTGGAATACACCGAGTCCGACGGCGGGGATCTGGACGCCGTTGTTCAGCGTCAGGTGCGGGGTTGGCATGGAAGCGCTTCCTTTCAACTGGGGGGAAGTCGGCGGATTCTGACCTCGCGTGTCTTCTCCCCTACGACGGAGCCCACGATCGCGGGCCCCGCAACGTCGTGATCTCCAGCTTCTCGGCGCGACTGATCCCTCGCCAGCTCATCGCCCGACCAGTGCGTCGTCATCTCGTGTGCCACCGCATCCCCTCTGACCTAGGCCGTGCCGGTCCTGCTTTCATCAAGCACACACCGCAGTCAGGTTTCCGGGGAGCCCCTGCTCAAACGAGTACTGGCAGGATCCCCCAACCGAGGTTTAGAACTTCAGGCGCTGATACGGACGAGCGACTTGGTCGCGCGGCGGTCGAGCATCGCGGCGTAGGCATCGCGGATGCCGTCGAGATTGGTTTCATGGTCGAAAACCAGGCCCGGGTTGATGCTGCCATCCAAGACATCCTCGAGCAGCTCGGGAATGTAACGGCGGGCAGGGGCGACCCCACCACGCAGGCCGACGTTGCGGAAGATGACCGTCTGCAGCGGCACGGCGGAGTCGTGCGGCACCCCGACCGCGCCGACGATCGACCCGACGCGGGCGATGCCGAACGCGGTGGCCATGGACTGGCCGGTGCCGACGCACTCCAGCGCGGCGTCGACGCCGAGACCACCGGTCATCGCCATGATCCTCTCGGTGGCGTCGTCGCCGCGCTCGGCGACAATGTCGCTAGCGCCGATCGTCCGCGCGAGGGCCTGCCGGACCGGGTTGCGGCTCAACGCGATGATCCGCTCGGCACCGAGGCGCTTGGCGGCAATGACCGCGCACAAGCCGACGGCGCCGTCGCCGACGACGGCCACGGTGTCACCGGCCTTGACGCCAGCGCTGAACGCGGCGTGATGCCCGGTACACATCACGTCCGACAAGGCCACCAAGGACTTCATGACCGCGTCGGAGTGGCCGCTGCCGGGCACCTTGACCAGCGTGGCGTCCGCGTACGGGACGCGGACGTACTCGCCCTGGCCGCCGTCGACCCCGTGGTTGCCGAACGAGCCGCCGTTGAGGCAGTTGCCGGTCCAGCCGGCGACGCAGGTGGCGCAGGTCCCGTCGCAGAAGGTGAACGGCGCCACGACCAGATCGCCGGTCTGCAGGGTGGTGACCTCGGCGCCGACCTGTTCGATGACGCCGATGAACTCGTGGCCGATCGGGCCTGGCGCGTGCGGGTTGACCCCGCGGTAATACCACAGGTCGGAGCCGCACACGCAGCCCAGCGTGACGCCTACGACCGCGTCGGTGGCGTTTTCGAGGCGCGGGTCGGGGCGCTCGCCGACGGTGACGTCGCCGGGCCCGCCGTAGAGGGTGGCACGCATGGCGGTGTGTCCTTTCGTCGTGATGCGGTAGCAGGATGCCCTCGTCGTGGCGCTCAAGAGGGGTGGGCGCGCGTGGTGGAGCGGGACATGCTCCGAGAAAACTCCCAGCCAGGGCGGTAAGGGAGACACCGCTGAGAGGGGTACCGCCAGGGACCCCCTCATGCCGGAGGTGATGCCTAGCCTGGGGAACATGGACAACCGCAGCGAGGTCCGAGCGTTTCTTACCTCCCGCCGGGCCAAGATCAGCCCGGAACAGGCCGGCATCCCCGCGTACGGCAACCGCCGAGTCGCCGGGCTGCGCCGCGGCGAGATCGCCGCGCTGGCCGGCGTCAGCGTCGAGTACTACACCCGCCTGGAGCGTGGCAACCTCGCCGGCGCATCCGACAGTGTCCTGGACGCCATCGCTCGCGCGCTGCAGCTCGACGACACCGAAACCGCGCACCTGCACCACCTCGCCCGCGCCGCCGGCCCCCAGCCGGTCCGCACCCGCGCCCGCCGCGACAAGGCCCCCGAGATCCGGCCGGCGATCCGCCGAGTGCTGCACTCGATGACCGGTGTGCCTGCGTTCCTGCGCAACCACCGCTTCGACATCCTGGCTGCGAACCCGCTGGGCATGGCCCTCTACGCGCCCATGTTCGCCGCCAACGCGGCGCTGCCGGTGAATTCGATGCGGTTCACCTTCCTGGACCCGCACGCTCAGGCGTTCTACCCGGACTGGGCGCAGGTGGCCCGCCCCGCCGTCGCCGCGCTGCGCATTGCCGCCGCGCAGCACCCGGACGACCAGCAGCTGATGAACCTGATCGGTGAGCTGTCCATGCGCAGCGAGCCCTTTCGCGCCTGGTGGGCCGCCCAGGACGTCTACGTGCACCGGCACGGCACAAAGAGTTTCCGCCACCCCGTCATCGGCGAACTGGACCTGGCCTTCGAAGCGCTTGAGTTGCCCGGCGACGAGGCTCTGACGGTCCTGACGTACTCCGCCGAGCCCGGCACCGGCTCCGGTGACGGCCTGGAGCTGCTCGCCACCTGGGCCGCCACGCAGGAGGGCGTCGCGACCCGGGCCAGCGAATGAGCAGCCGATACGGCGCAGCCATGCCCCGAAGGCCGGTTCGGCGAACTTCTTGATCGAGGGTCGGCTCGCGAAAGTCGATTTCCTCCCGCCCTCCCAGGTGGCGCCGCCCAGCAGTTCTCCGGCGGGTCAACGGGTAAGCAGGCCGATGCGGCGCAGCCAGTCCGTTACGTCAGGTTCCGCGTCGGCGACCTCCTCGCCGCGCACGGCCAAGCCTTCCCCGAGGGTCGCACCCGGGCAGGTGGCGGCGTAGTCGCGTTCGGTGGTTCCGAGCCCGCTCATCGCGTGTGTGGTGAGCGGGTGGACGGTCTTACCGGTGAAGTTCCGGCCTTCGACAAACGTTGTCATGATCATCGGCGCCCGGACGTTCCAGATCGGGCTGCCGAGCAGGACCGTGTCGTAGCGTTCGATCGAGTCGAGTGGGTTGGCAATGCCCGGGCGGGCGTTCGCGTTCTGTTCCCGCACGTTGCGCGCGACGGTCGGCTCGTAGTCGTCGGGATAGGGGTCGGCGGCCTCGATGCGGTGCACGTCGCAGCCGATGAGCCGGGTGATCATGCCCGCCACGACCTCCGTGTTGCCGACGGTCAAGCGGCGGCGGCCGCCGTTGAAGTAGTTCTCCCCGGCGCGGGAGAAATAGGCCAGCAGCACCCTGCTGCCCGACGGCGAGGAAGAAGTCGGGGCGCTGCGCGACGCGCGACCGGTTGGGGTGGAATCCGGCGACCGGGCAGCCTCCGGTGCATCGGTGCAGGCGCTCAGCGCCGCACTGGACGCCGTCCCGGCAGCACCGAGCAGGACGCCCCGCAGCAGCGCGCGGCGCGGGTACGTGTTCCTCGCATCCATCAATTCTCCCGGTGTCAACAGTACGTGGATGACTCGTCGCGGGTTGTGGGAGCCGGAGAGCGGCCGCCGAAAGCGCTGCTCGCCCGGGTCGGCGCACTCGTGCAGGGGGCGAACGAAGCAGGCCGGGAGGCCATGACGCCCTCGCGGCCCGTTGCCGGGAGTGTGTCAGCGCGGCATGGGGGCTTCGACGCCCGACAGTGCGAGCACCGGCGCCGGCAACCGCTCGCCGTGAATCTGGATCGCATTGAGTGCGGTGGTGAACTCGCGCAGCTCGTCGGCGGTGAAGGTGACCTCTTCGGTACCGATGTTCTCCAGCAGGTGCGAGGTGCGGGTCGCGCTCGGGATCGGGACAATCCACGGCTTCTGCGCCTGCAGCCAGGCCAGCGACAACTGGCCCGGCGTCGCTCCCTTGCGTACGGCCCACTCCGACAGCATTTGCACCAGGGGCATGTTCGCGGTCATATTCTCCGGCGAGTTACGAGGCACAAACGCCCGGAAGTCCCCTTCCGTGAAACGGGTGTACGGGTTGATCGTGCCGGTGGTGAAGCCGTACGCCAGCGGCGCCCAACACACGAACCCGATCCCCAGCTCCTCACACAGGGGCAGGATCTGCTGCTCGGCGCCGCGCCACATCAGGTTGTACTCGTTTTGGATCGCCGTCAGCGGCTGCACCGCGTGCGCGCGACGTACCGTCTGCGGTCCCGGCTCGGACAGCCCCCAGTGCCGTACCTTCCCGGCCGTGATCAGGTCTTTGACCGCGCCGGCCACGTCCTCGATCGGCACCGCGGGGTCGACGCGGTGCTGGTACAGCAAGTCGATGTGGTCGGTCCGTAGGCGCCGGAGCATGCCATCGACGGCTCGCTTGATGTGCTCCGGGCGGCTGTTGAGGCCTGGGAGCTGCTGGCCGGTGTCCGGGTCGATGTTCCAGCCGAACTTCGACGCGATCACCACCCGGTCCCGCACCGGCCGCAGGGCCTCACCGACGATGCGCTCGGACTCGAACGGCCCGTACGCCTCGGCCGTGTCGAAGAGGGTAACTCGCTGGTCGACTGCCGTACGAATGATCCTGATCATGTCCTTGCGGCTGCTGACCGGCCCGTACAGCCTCCCGGTCATGGTCTGGCAACCCAGTCCGATGCTCGAGACCTTGAGCCGGCCCAGCTGACGACGGCTGGTCAGCGTCGTGACCTCCTCAGCCGTGCCGCCACGGCCGGCGGCGGACGCCGGAGCGGAACCCGCGAGGCCGGCCACCGCAGGAGTTGCCGCGAGGGCGGCCGCACCCACCAGGAACCGACGGCGACTGCTGCTGTTGTTGTCAGACATTGAGCACCTTCTCGTTGGCGCGACAGGGGTATGGCTCGCGACCCCATGCAACCCGCGACTCCGACGGTAAGGGAGCCCCTGCTGAAAGGGGTGACGACAGCAACCCCCAGATGACGGCAGAACCCGTGCAGAATCTGCCATGGCCTGGTATAGCATCCGTCGATCTCTGAGGACTACGCCGGAGGGGATGGGTCCTGAGGGCACCTCCCTGCGATCGGCGCGGGCTTGATTCACGGTGGTCAGGCCTGCAGTCCGCACCCTGCCGGGTTGCGGGTGTCGGGCGGGCTCACTGCCGCGCTTCCTTTCTCCGTCAGGTTCGCGAAGATGAGAGCGCCTCGGCGATCATTCGGTGGCCCTGGGCTTCGAATGGCTCGTCGCCAACGTGATACGCCCAGGCTGCGGTGCCGATCGCGGCGCGAACTCGTTCGCGGTGCCACGCGCCCGGCTCGCGGGGATCGGTCCCGTACCCGTCCAGAAAGGCTGCCTCGAGGTTCGGGTTGCGGCGGAAGTCCTGGGCGGCCAGCCGGGCGAAGTCCGTGGATGCGGGACGCATCGCCGCACGGCCGAAGTCGATGACGCCCACGACGCCGTGGTGGACGACCCAGTTCCGGGGCTGCCAGTCCCCGTGGGTGGGTACGAGGATCGCGGGCGGCGTCGGCCAGGTGGCGATT
Source organism: Micromonospora sp. CV4 (assembly GCF_003667455.1). Taxonomy (NCBI): domain Bacteria; kingdom Bacillati; phylum Actinomycetota; class Actinomycetes; order Micromonosporales; family Micromonosporaceae; genus Micromonospora; species Micromonospora sp. CV4. Next base: position 21,773 of record NZ_RCVI01000439.1, read on the forward strand.
TCGGCGCGTAGTCGTTCCGCGATGGTCGCAGCGATTCGGTGTGGTCCGCTGAGCGACGCGAGTGACTTCTCGTTCTCGCGCCTTTCGTAGTCGTCGTCCGTGACGGGAGTCTGTGCGTGTAACAAGGCCAGCAGCTCGCCCGCCTGCCGATAGGTGGAGGTGTCGTCGGCCTGCTTGCTGCCGAGCACCAGTTCACCGGGCAGGTACCGGGTGATGAGCAGCTTCGCGTCCGCGCTGCCCTGCACCAGAGTCGGTGCGCGTCCCCTGTCGGTCCATGGGCGCAACCAGTTGAGATGGGCATGGAGCTCTCGCTGGACGTGGTGGTCGTCGTCGCCGCCGGCCTTGACGATTAATCGTGATCCGGCGTGGGTCATCTCGAGGACAGTGGTCGCTACCAGGCCCCAACTGTGGTCCCTCACGACCGTTGCGCCGGGAAGCCACTGGTCCACCAGTGCCCGCTGCTGCGGAGACAGGTTTCCGAGCGCAGATGTCACAGCGGGATAGTACGAGGTGAACGACCGGACCGGCCGAAAAGTCGGTCGCGGGCAGGACGCCGGCGCCCACGGCTCAGCGATACGTGCCGGTCAGGCCGGCGATGTTGTTGAGCGTGCGCGTGGACAGGGCGCGGGTCGGTGGCGGTCCCCGTCGAAGGGATCGGCTAGCGCAGCGGGGTCAGGCAGTCGGTGCCATCCGGTCGCGGTGGACCTAGGGGATGCTCACGTGGTCGGTTCGGTCAGCATGAGTGGCCCGTACCACCGGTTCGAGCAGCGACAGTGTCCGTTGTTGCGCATCGAGGGCGACGCGGATGCCGACCGGCATCGGCAGATTCGGGCCGGCATGTCCGAACTCGACGTTGCCCAGGACCGGGATGTCGCGGTCGCCGAGGACGTCGAGGACGATCTCGCGCAGGGTCGGGGACACGTCCGGGGCTTCGAGTCCGTCGATCGCATGCGGCACGCCCACGACCATGCCGGCGATCCGGTCGAGGACGCCGGAGTGCCGCAGCACCTGTAGATAGCTCCATACATACGATGCCAGGCCGCCCGTCTCCTCCCAGAACAGCACCGCGCCGTCGAACCATTCGAGCGGCAGCGCGTAACGCGTCGCTTGCATCAGCACAATGCGATTGATCACCCCGCCGACGAGGAGACCTTCGGCGCGACCAGGACGCCAGCACTCCCACGAGGGGCTGGCCGGCAGCGCACCGATCGGCTCCGGGCTGGTCAGCAGCGCCGAGTAGAGCTTCTCAAGTTCCGCTCTGCGCGCTGCGGGCGCAGTTTGCCACGCGCCGCCGAGACCAGGTGTCGCCAGGTCGGCATGGAATCCGACCAGGCCCGTGCGCGCGTAGAGCACCAGATGCAGCAGCGAGATGTCGCTGTAGCCAAGGATCGGCTTGGGGTCGGCCGCGATCGCCTCGACGTCGATCAGGTCGAGGTAACCGAGCGCCGTCTGGCCACCGTCATGCGCGATGATGGCCCGCACCTCAGGATCGCGCAGGAGAGCATTGAATTCCCTGGCGATCTCCGCCGGCGTAGCCGCGCTCCACCAGTGGTGCCGCCCTGCTTCGAGCAGCGGTGCCCGGCGCACACGGAATCCCATCCCCTCGAGCACGATGACCGCCTGCTCGAGATCGGGCTCGTAAGCGGCATGCAGCGGCGCGGACAACGACGCGATGACCACGAGATCTCCGGGTGCCAGGGCACGCGGTCGAAGCAACTCCGGTAGCGCAGAACCGTTCACCGATCCAGTATCCCGACACCGCTACCAACACGGTGCACCGGCCGTTCTACGACACCGTCAACGGCGGTGACTTCCGCTCCCGAAAGTCGCCACCCACCTACCGATCGGCCGCACAGCAGGCCTAGCGCACCGTCCGGATCTGCCGCGATCGGCCCGCCGGAATCCGCCCCGTCACAGCGGGGACAGTCGGGGGAGAGCGCTCATCCAAACTCATGGCGCGGTGCAGGCGCAGCCCTTACTCGTAGATGCATCCGGCGTGCAGGGCGTCCGCGAACAGTTGCCAGGTCGGTTGTGCCGGGAGAGGGTGGCCGGCGTTGGCAGAGGCAGGAGGCGGCCGTCGAGACGCCGGCCACGCTCTGGGGACGAGCGGGGCGGCGGCGGGGGCGAACGCCAGGACATGATCCAAACTATCCTCCGGCTCATGACTTCGATCTCACCCGACGGGCGCGGCGTCGACTCGGCCCTGGATCCGTCGGCGGAGCAGATCCGGGACATGGGTGGCCGCGCCGTCGAGTGGATCGCGGCCCACCACGACTCGATCCGGGACCTGCCGATCAGCCCGCGCACCTCCGCTGCCGTGTTGAAGGAGCTGCTCACCGAGCCGCTGCCCGCCGAGGGCCGTGACTTCGCGGACCTGCTGCGGGTCTTCCGTGAGGTGGTCGTGCCCGGCAGCCGGCACAACGGGCATCCCCGCTTCTTCGGGTACGTCTCTGCGCCGGGCTCCGCCGTCGCCGCAGTGGCCGACCTCCTCGCGTCGACGCTGAACGCGAATGTGGTCGCGTGGCGGTCGGCACCGGCTCCGACGGAGCTGGAGCACGTGGCCATCGACTGGATCAAGGAGGCCATCGGGTGTGACCCGGGCGCCGGAGGCCTGTTCATGAGTGGTGGCTCGATGGCCAACTTCACCGCGCTCGCTGCCGCCCGACACCGCCACTGCGGCGACGCGGTCGCCACCCACGGTATGGCCGCCCACCCGGCGCCGCTGCGCGTCTACGCCTCCACCGAGACCCACCACTCGATCCACAAGGCTGCCGCGCTGCTCGGTATCGGGCGGACCAACGTCCGCGAGATTCCGGTCGACGCGTGTTTCCGAATGGACGTCGACGCCCTCGTCAGCGCCATCGCGGAAGACCGGGCCGCCGGTGCGGAACCGTTCTGTGTGGTGGCGAACGCCGGCACCGTCGTCACCGGCGCGGTCGACCCGCTGGCCGACATCGCGGTGGTCGCACGGGAGCACGGGCTCTGGATGCACGTCGACGCGTGCTACGGCGGCTTCGCGCGGCTCGCCCCCTCGGCCCGGCCGCTCTTCGACGGCTTGTCGGAGGCCGATTCGATCTCCCTCGACCCGCACAAGTGGCTCTACCTGCCCGCGGACTGCGGCTGCCTCATCTACCGCGACCCCGAGGCGGCACGCCCCGCCTTCAGCATGGACGCCCACTACACCCGCGTCATGGAGACCGAACCGGCCGAGGCCTTCGCCTTCTGGGACTACGGGCCGGACCTGTCCCGGCGATTCCGGGCGCTCAAGGTCTGGATGACGCTGGCACACGCCGGCTCGCAGACTGTCAGCGATGCGATCGAGAGCAACCTCGACTGCGCCCGTCACCTGGCCGAGCTCGTCACCGACAGTGTCGACTTCGAGCTGCTCGCCCCGGTCGAACTTTCCATCTTCTGCTTCCGTTACCTGCCTCCGGGCGCGCGAGCCGGCTCGCGCTCGCAGGCCGATGAGGAGCACCTCGACCGCCTCAACGAACGGATCATGGTGACGCTGCAACAGGCCGGCAGCTCGTACGTGTCGAACGCGACCATCAACGGCCGCTTCGCGCTGCGCGGATGCGTGGTCAACTACCGCACCACCCGGCGTGACATGCAGATCCTGCTCGACGACGTACGCCGCGCCGCCGAGCAGGCGATCGAGGAGATGCGCTGACGCCTCGACCTCGGCTCAGCCCTCGGTTGCGGTCGCCGCGATGGCGGCGTGCGGCCGATGAGTGTCGTCGCTGAGCCGCGGCAGGCGCTCGACTTCCGTGAAGCCGGCTCGCGTCAGTCGCTCAGAGACCTCGTCGAGGGGCCAGCGATAGGCGGTCGCGACCTTGTGATCGAAGGCGTCGACCTCGTCGCCGACGAAGAGACCGAGCACCAGCGTTCCGGACGGGGCCATGGCTCGCCGGAACCGGGTGAGCACGCCGTCGAACTGCTGCGGCGGTAGGTGGATCAACGAGTACCAGGCCAGGATGCCGGTGACGGAGTGGTCGGGGATGTCCAGGTCGTCCATCGACCCGAGTTGGTACCTGCCGCTCGGGTGGGTCGCGCGCGCGTGGGCGATGAACTCGGGGACCATGTCGACACCCGTTGCGTCGACGCCCAGGGAACGAAGGTAATCGGTGATGTGGCCAGGCCCGCAGCCGAGGTCGAGCACCGTGCCAGATCGGCCCGCCAGATGTCGCGCGATGAAGGCGAGGTCGTCGGCGTGCACCTGCTGGCTCGTGCCGAACAGTTCGATGTAGAGCTCCGCGACGGAGGCGTACGCCTGCCGGACCTGTTCCAGTTTCACCGCCTGACTATAAGAGCTCTCGGATTGGGCAGAGCCGACTATCGCCGGGCTCACGACGGTCAGCAGGACGACCGAGTCCTCGACCGCGGTCAGGGCGTGCCGCTGGGGCGGGATCGTGACGTGATCGCCGTCCCTGCCCTCCCACTCCTCGGTCGAGGTGGTGAGGCGGGCGTGGCCGCGTAGCACCAGCAAGGTCGCCTCGCCCGGGCTGCCGCGGTGCGAACGGGCTGACCCGCGAAGACGGCACGTGGAAGCAGGACGACTGCCGAGGATCAGGCCCCACCCAGGGAGAAGGTGGGGCCTGACGATGCGCACAAGCCGAGCGGGGAACTGCGCGTCACAGTTCCTTGAGCAGGTGGTACTGGGAACCCGACCGGCTGCACTGGTAGTTGCGGTCCGTCTGCGGGCGCAGGAAGCCCGCGTGGAATACGCAGGCGGTGGGACTTCTGCTTCTTGTTCCGCCTGGCATCTTCAGTCTCCGTTCTCCTGGTGCATTGCTTGCGTGCATGCGCCGGCGACCCCGGGCCCGAGCGCAGCCGCGCACCCCCGTCTGTCTCGTACGGATGCCACGGTCTCCCTCCCAGGGGCCTTGGCTGGCTACCGATGTCGCAGTCTCCCAGCAGGATGTTGGCTCGATGTTGGCCGAAGTGCGGAGGACGTCACCGGCTCTCGCGTCAGCGACCGAGGACCTCGACGAAGGCGCTACGCCGGCGACTGTCCTGCGGTGGTGTCGGAGAGCAACTCGGACAGCCGCGCGCGCATCTCGTCGAGGCGACGATCGCCCAGGGGTTCGAGGATCGTGACGGCTTCCTGCAGGGCTGCGACGGCGGCCGGAAGATCTCGTCGGGCTGCGGCGACATCGGAGCATCCGTGCAGCGCCCAGGCTTCCCGCATGCGGTCGCCGGTGCTCCGGGCCAGCCGGACCGCTGTGTCGTAGTGGTGTCCGGCCTGATCAAAGTTGTTCTGAAGGAGGTGCAGCCGGCCGAGATTGGTGTGGACGCTCGCCGCCAGCCAGTCCCGGTTGCCGGACCGCTCGGCGGCCGACAACGCCGACGTGTAGGCGTCGAGTGCCTCCTGCTGGCGGTTGGCGCGTCGGTGCAGGTAGCCAAGGTTGAGTTCGACCTTGAAGGTGAGATCGGGGTCGTTCAGCAGGGTCGCGAGATCCCGCGCCCGCAGCAGCGGGGGGAGTGCCTCGTCAAGCTCTCCGCTGTCAGCCAGCATCGCACCCAGGCTCGCCTCGACGTCGGCCCTGCCGGCCGGGTCGCCGCTGTGCCCGAAGAGTGCGATGGCGCGCTCGTACGCGGCGCGGGCCTCGGTACGTTGCAGCAGAAGGCTGTGTGCGACGCCCAGGCTTCCACGCAGGATGGCCTCGCCGGTGCTGCTGCCGGCCAGGACGGCGGAACGGATGCCCTGCTCGATCACGGCGATCCAGGTGTCGCGGGGCGCCCGGCGTTGCAGCCAGCCGCGTATGTTGACGGCGAGGGGCCAGGCCAGGTCAGGGTGGGTCCGGACGTGCTGGGCGATCAGCCCGATGATCGTGTCGGCCTCCGTGTCGACCCAGCTCACAGCTTCGACCGTTTCGGTCAGGTCCGGCAGGAAGAGATACCGCGGGTCGGGGACGGCAGCACCGTCAGCTCCGCCTGCCGTGGGCCGGATGCGGTGCTGTGCTTGGCGGGTTGCGTGCCCGTACCAGCGGAGCAGTTCCCGTTCGGCGGCCGCGCGATCGGTCGAGGTGTCTTCGAGCTGGCCCTGCTGACGGGCGAACATGCGGGTCAGCTCATGGAGGCTGACCCGGCCGTCGGCGTCGACCGTGACGAGATTGGCCGCGGCGAGTCTGTCGATCAGGTCCGTCAGGACGGCGCCGCAGGAGATGCCGGCCACTGCGGCTGCGGCGCCGAGCGGAACGGCATGGGTGTCCACCAGTCCGAGATGGCGCAACAGCCGACGTGCCGGTGCGGCCAGCCGCCGGTACGACACCGCGATGACGGCCCGCACGCTCGCATCGCCATCGGTGGTGGTGAGCCGGGCGAGCCGGGTGCGCTCATCGTGCAGGGCCGCGACGAGGGCGTCCGGTCGGGCTCCCAGCCGAAGGTGGGCTCCCACGATCCGGATGGCCAACGGCATCCCGTGGCACAGCTCCACCAGCGTACGGATGTCGCCGGTCGCGGAGCCGGACATCCCGGCGGTCGCTTCGAGCAGAGCGGTCGCCGGCTCGACGTGCAGCGGGTTGAGCACCAGGAGGTGAGTCCCTTCGCGGGCGACGAGCCCGTCCAGCCGGTTCCGGCTGATGATGACCAGCATGCTGTCGCCGGCGCCGGGAAAGAACGGCCGGGCCTGCCGGGCGCTGCCCACGTTGTCCAGGACCAGCAGCACCGTGCGGCTGGACAGCAGCGAACGCAGCTGCGCGGCGCGTGTCTCCGCCTGCCGAGGCACGTCGTCGGGGGCGATGCCGAGATCGACGAGGGCCCTGGCCAGTGCCACCGTCGCGGGAACGTCGTTGTCGAGATCGAGGTAGAGCTGCCCTCCGGGAAAGCTCTGTCGGTTCTGATCTGCCCAGTGCGTGACCAGCGCTGTCTTGCCCATGCCACCGGACCCTGTGACGACCACTGAGCCGCTCGGGCGCTGACCGGATCGGGATTTCGCGTGCTCGGCGTCGAGGACGCCGAGCTCGTCGTGCCGCCCGACGAAGTTGCTGGGTGGGACGGGTAGCTGCGCCGGCCGGACCGCGGCAGGAGCGACGGAGGGTACGACCGCAGGCGTGGGGCCCTGCAGGATCGCGGTGTACAGCTGCCGCAGGCGCGTGCCCGGGTCCGCTCCGAGTTCGTCGGCGAGGATGCGCCTGGTCCGTTCGTAGACGGTCAGCGCCTCGGCGCGACGGTCGCTGCGAACGAGCGCCAGCATCAGCTGCGCCTGGAGGCGCTCGCGCAGCGCGTTCTCGGTGGCCACGGCCGACAGCTCGGCGCACAGGTCGCGGTGCAGTCCGAGACTGAGTTCGATGTCGACGCAGCTCTCGTAGGCGGTCAAACGCTGCTCGCTCAGGCGGTTGGCTGCCGCCCGTACGAGATCGGTGTCGGCGGCGCCGTGGTAGGCGTCCGTTCCCCGCCACAGTCGCAGCGCCGCCCGGTGGCATTCGCGCGCCTCGGCGAACCGCCCCTGCGCCTCGTCGCGCGCCGCCGCATCGACCAGAGCGACGAACTCGTCGGCATCCACCTCGTGACCGGCCAGCCTGATCCGGTAGCCGCCGGTCGCGCGAATGATCGATCCAGGGCCCGCGGTACGGCGCAGATGATGAACGAGGACGCGCAGAGCCCCGTGCTTGTTGTCGCTGGGGTCGCGACCCCACAGGGCTTCCAGCAACGTGCTGTCGGCGACCGTCCGTCCACCGGCGGCGAGGAGGCAGGCGAGCACCACCTCATGTTGACGCCCGCCGACCGGCACCACTGATCCGGACGTGTCGACGGCTCGCAGTGGCCCCAGGACTTCGAACCGCATGGATTCCTTCTTCGGTCGCGAGCGGTGTGGGACCCGACGATCGTGGCACGGCGGGCAGCACTCAGCGATCCACCCGAAAGATAGACATCGCCCATTGGCAGTGGTGCTGCGCCCACCGGACAAAATGAGAAATCAGGACAGACATCGCCGCACCGCAGGAGCCGCGCAGCGTTCAGCCCGGTGGCCTGCGCCGGGAGGTGGGAGGGGCGCGGCTGCACCTCGACGGCAGGCGGCAGACGGCGGGTATGACGGTGGCGTTTGCGGGTAAGCGGCCGCCCGCAGCGAGCGGAGGGGGCGACCGATGAGTGACCCGGCGACGCAACGGTCCGGAGGACCCGGACCAGCGGTCAGCCCGACCGAGCGGTTGGCAGCGGATGTGGCCGAGGTGGTGCGTGCGGAGGTCCGGGAGATGCGCACCCAGGTGATGACCGTGGCACGGCCGACCGGAGTCGGCCTGGCGCTGCTCGCCACGGCCGGGGGATGTCTCGTCCTGGGCGCCGGGGCGGCCTCGGCAACCGCGTTGCGCCTGCTGGAGACCTTTCTGCCCCGCCGGCTGGCCACCGCGGGGCTCACCGGGGGCTACCTCGTCGCCGCCGTTGTGCTGGCACGGGCAGGACTGCGACAGCTGCGGGCGGCCGGAGGTGGCTCGGCCTGGCTGGCGGACGAGGTGCAGGATGCCGTGGCCACCACCGCGAGTCGGGTGGTGCCGGCCGGTGCCGCCGCCGTTCGGGACGAGCTCGACCAGTGGGGCTCCGGCCGGCCGGACCGCTGACGTCGACCTGTGCGGCGCCGACCGCCCCGCTCGGTGGCGAAGGTCAGATCTCGGATGACCATCCGACGATAGGCTCCGGGCCTATGCGGACGAAGCCGGAGCTGAGCGATGCCATCCGACGGGAGCGGCGCGCGGCGCTCGTGGTCAACACCCACTCCCGCCGCGGTCGCCGGCTCTACGAGCACGCTCGGGATCGGCTCACGTCCGCCGGCTTCAAGCTTCTGGCCGCGTACCCGGTCGACCAGCCCGCCGAACTCGAACAGAGCCTCGCCGCCGCCGCCGGCCTCGGGCCGGACCTGCTGATAGCGGGCGGTGGCGACGGCACGATCAGCACCGCCGCACGCCTGCTCGCGCACCGCGACATCGCGCTCGGTCTGCTGCCACTGGGCACCACCAACAACTTCGCGCGCACCGTGGGCGTCCCGCTCCACCTCGACGCGGCCGTGGCGGTCCTCGCCGACGGCAAGGTGATCGACGTCGACCTCGGGCTCGTGGGTGGCATGCGGTTCACCAACCACGTCGGCGTCGGCCTGTCCGCCGACGTGGCGCTCCGGACGCCGCCCCGCCTCAAGCGGGCCACCGGCCGGCTCGCGTACCCGGCCACGGCGCTGACGCTGCTGACCCGGCACCGTCCGCTGCGTGCCGTGGTGCGTGCGGAGGGGCGGGAGCACGAGTTCGTCACCCATCAGCTGTACGTGGCGAACGGCGGCTTCCACGCCGGCCGGCCGATCACCGCGGACGCGGATGCCGACGACCGGCTCCTGGTCGCCTATCCGGTCGGCGGCCGGCCCCGCCGTGAGCTGCTGCGGGAGACGGCCCGCAACGCCGCGACCGGGCACCGTCGTACGCTCGGCGACGAGCCGTTCCTCGCCGTCCGCCAGCTCTGGCTGGAGACCGACCGACCCGCGCCCGTGGAGGTCGACGGCGAGCTGCACGGCGAGACCCCGATCCGGATCGGCCTGGATCCCAACGCGCTACGCATCATGGCTCCCGCCCACAGCCCGGACCGTTAGGCCTCGGCGCGGGCGGCGAGGGCGTCCACCAGCCGGCGGGCCGAACCGGCCAGATTCCACGTGCCGGCCAACTCGAGCAGCCGGTCCGGGTCGGCGGGGGTGGTCGGCAGCGCGGTGGGCAGCTCCGGCAGCGGCACGTCCAGCGCGACGCGGACCACTGTCGGCGCGACGGCCAGGTAGTCGCGGGCGGCGGCCAGCTTGGCCCGCAGGCCCGGTGCGAAGGCCGAGTCCGAGTCGTCCAGGGCGGCCAGGATGCCGGCGATGCTGCCGTACCGCTCGATGAGCCGCGCGGCGGTCTTCTCGCCGACGCCCGGCACCCCGGGCAGCCCGTCGCTGGGGTCGCCGCGCAGCGCGGCGAAGTCGGCGTACCGGTCGGCCGGCACCCCGTAGCGGGCCCGCACGGCCGCGTCGTCGCAGTCGTCGAGCTTGGCCACACCGCGCCCGACGTAGAGCAACCGGACCGGCCGGGCGTCGTCGACGAGCTGGAACAGGTCCCGGTCGCCGGAGACCACCTCCACCGGACCCGGCTGGGTGACCGAGAGGGTGCCGAGCACGTCGTCGGCCTCGTAGCCGGTCGCGCCGACGGAGGTGATGCCGACCGCGGCCAACACCTCCAGGATCATCGGCACCTGCGGGGAGAGCGTGTCCGGGACGACCTCGCCGCCCTGCGGAGCCACCCGGTGCGCCTTGTACGACGGCAGCAGGTCGACGCGCCACGCCGGACGCCAGTCGTAGTCGAGGGCGCAGACCATCCGGTCCGCGCCGCGCCCGCGGATCAGGGTGGCGAGCATGTCGAGGAAGCCGCGCACCGCGTTGACCGGGGTGCCGTCCTCGGCCCGGGCGGCGGATTCCGGGATGCCGAAGTAGGCCCGGAAGTAGAGGCTGGGTGCGTCGATCAGCAGGATCGGGGATCGGTGTGCCACGCCCGACAGCCTGGCACAGCCGTCCGACGATCAGGGGTACGCCCGGCCGCCGTCCGCGTCAGCGTCGGTCGTCGTGTCGGTAGACGGTCTCCCGTCGGGCCAGGTACTGCACGGCGTAACTGGCCACCAGCAGCAGGATCGCGACGAGCACCTCGACCCAGGCCGCGACGCCGTCGGCCACGGTGAGGCCGATGATCAGCAGGACCAGGCCGGCGAGCGCGAGGACCCCGGCCCACAGTTGCCGGCGTCGGCGCGTCGCCGCCCGGTCCGCCTCGTTCGCTGCCACGTCGGTCCTCCCGGTCGCGGCGCCCGTGCGGGCGCCCCGGACCCAGGCTATGACCCCCGGGGCCGTCCGACCGGGCAAACCGTGGTGCGGCACAGGCCCGACCGGCGCAGACTGCCGGTGTGGCGTTCCTTCCCGGGCTGACGCTCGCCCGCCGCTACCACGACGAGGTGGTCGCACCGGTCCTGCGCCGCCGCTTCCCGGGTCTGCGGTACGCGGCCGGTCTGCTCGACGGCGGCTCGGAGTTGCTGGGCCTGGACACCGAGCGGTCCACCGACCACGACTGGGGGCCGCGCGTGCAGGTCTTCGTCGGGAGCACCGACGCCACCCGGATCCCCGGGGTACGTGCCGCGCTGGACGCCGACCTGCCAACCGAGTTCCTCGGTTGGCCGACCCGCTTCGCCGGCGACGACGGGCGCCTCGGCGTCGCCGACCCGGTGGGCAGGCGGCACGGCGTCAGCGTGGACGAGCTGGCTGGTTGGTGGCGCCACCGGCTCGGCTTCGACCCCGCAGCCGGTGTCACCGTGGCGGACTGGCTGGCCACCCCCACGCAGCGGCTGGCCGAGGTGACCGGCGGCGCGATCTTCCACGACGGCCTCGACGGCGCGCTGACGGCTCGCCGGGTGGCGCTGGCCTGGTATCCGCCGGACGTGTGGCGGCACGTGCTCGCCGCGGCGTGGACCCGGATCGCACAGGCCGAGCATCTGCCCGGCCGGTGCGCCGAGGTCGGCGACGAGTTGGGCAGCCGGGTTGTCGCCGCCGGCCTGGCCCGGGACCTGATGCGACTCGGTCTGCTGCTGCGCCGGCGCTGGCCGCCGTACGACAAGTGGCTCGGCACGGTCTTCGGCGGGCTGCCCGACGCGGCGCCGGTGGTCGCGGCACTGACCGACGCGCTCGGCCCGGGCGACTGGACCCGGCGCCAGGCCGGGCTGGTCGGGGCGCTGGAGGCGGTGGCCCGGTGGACCGACGAGACCGGGCTCGCGGCACCGGTGCGCGCCCGCGCCCGGCAGTTTCACCGTCGCCCGTTTCTGGTGCTGCACGCCGAGCGGATCGCCGTCGCGCTGCGCGGCGGCGTGCGCGACCCGCTGCTGCGCGACCGGCCGCCGCTGGGCGCGGTCGACCAGTACGTGCACAGCGTCGACGTGCTCACCCACGCCGGCCGGATCCGTCCGCTGGCCGACAGCCTCTGGTCGGGCAGCGGGCTCACGGACCCCCGACGGTGACCGCCGTCGCGGCGGGACGCGGCGGGTCGTCGTCCCGGTCGTGGTCGGTGAGGTCACGCAGGTGCCGGACGGGTGAGAACAGCAGCGCCAGCGGCGCGCACACCACCACCGCCGCGACGATGAACAGGGTGGTGCGCGCGCCGAGGGAGCCGGCCAGTGCGCCGGCGACCAGCCCGCCGACCGGGATCGCGCCCCACGAGACGAACCGGACGGTCGCCATCACGCGCGAGAGCAGGTCGGGTGGGCTGGCGATCTGCCGGTAGGTCCGGGTGGTCACGCTGAGCACCACCGTCCCGAGGGAGAAGACGACGTTGCCGGCGGCGAAGGCGGCGTACGCCGGCCAGCCGGTGCCCCAGGGGATCAGGAAGGCCCCGGCGACGGTGGTGAATCCGGCGGCGATCAGCGCGCGGGCGGTGCCGATCCGTGCGGTGATCCGTGCGGTGAGCGCCGCCCCGACCAGGGCGCCGACCCCCTCGACGGCGAGCAGCACCCCGACCAGGCCGATCGGGGCGTGCAGCTCGCGGACCAGGTAGAGGGGGTGGAGCGCGTACTGCGCGCCGCAGACGAAGTTCATGGCCGTGGCGGCCCACATGCCGGGCCCCATCACGGGGTGGTGCGCGACGAAGCGCCACCCCTCCCGGATCAGCTCGCCGACCGGTGGCCACCGGTCCGGAGCGTCCTCGCGGCGGGCGGGCAGGGTACGCAGCAGCGCCGCCGAGACGAGGTAGCTGACCGAGTCGACGAGCAGGGTGGGCACCGCGCCCAGCGCGTGCACGGCGAGCCCGCCGAGCGAGGGGCCGCTGAGCTGGGTGGCGGCGTGGGTTGCCGAGGTGAGGCTGTTGCGGGACTGCAACTCCTCGCGGTCGACGATGCTGGGCAGGAAGGTCGAGTTCGCCACGTCGAAAAGCACGTTGGCGAAGCTGACCACGAGCGCGACGAGGACCAGGTGGAAGACGGTGAGGTGGCCCCACCACCAGGCCAGCGGGATCGACGCGACGGCGGTCGCGCGGGCCAGGTCGGCGCCCACCTGGGCGCCGCGCAGCGGCAGGCGCTGCACGATGACGCCGGCGGGCAGGCCGATCACGATCCAGGCGACGTAGCTGGCGGCGGCGATCAGGCCCATCTCGAACGCGGTGGCGTCGAGCACGGTGAGTGCGGTCAGCGGTAGGGCCACCGCGCCGACCGCCGACCCGACCATGCTGGTCGTGCCGGCGGTCCACCATCGCCAGAACACCCCGGCCCGATCGTCGACGTGCATGTCGTCCGCCCCCGTTCGACCGTGCCAGTCAGTTCCAATCTGGAACGGACTATAGTCGAGGGCGGAGCGGACGGAGGTGACGGGGTGCGGCGGGAGGATCTTGCCGACGCCGACTGCGGCATCGCGCAGGCGCTCGGCGTCCTGGGGGACTGGTGGACCTTCCTCATCGTGCGCGACGTCGCCGGCGGAACGACCCGCTTCGACGCCCTCCAACGCGAGCTCGGCGTCAGTCGGCGGGCGCTGACCGACCGTCTCGCGGCGCTGGCCGAGCACGGCGTGCTGGAGCGCCGGCCCTACTCCCAGCACCCCCCGCGCTTCGACTATCTGCTGACCGCCAAGGGCGCGGGGCTGCTCCCGGTGCTGATCGCATTGCAGGACTGGGGGACGAGACATCTGATGGGTGACGGTGAGCTGACCGCGACCGCGGGCCCCGACTCGGCCGAGGCGCGCCGGGTGCACGACCTGATCGGGCGGCGGCTGCCCGAGGTCGAGCTGGCGGGGCCGGACGGCCAGCCGGTCGCCCTGACGGGCGGCGACGCGTGGAGCGTCCTCTACTTCTTCCCGGGGGCGTACGCGCCGGGGACGCAGGGCTACCCGCCGGGCTGGGCCGAGATCCCCGGCGCCCGTGGCTGCACCCTGGAGTCGACCACCTACGCCGACCGCTACGCGGACTTCCAGGCGTCCGGGGCGCGGGTGTGGGGGGTCAGCACGCAGCGGCCGGATCAGCTCGCCGACTTCGCCGCGTACGCCCGGCTGCCGTTTCCACTCCTGTCCGACCAGGACAACCGGCTCGCCGCCGGGCTGCTGCTGCCCACCTTCCGGGCCGGCGGGATCCCCCGGTTCAAGCGGCTGACGCTGCTGGTCGACCCGGCCGCGGTGGTCCGCGCGGTGCAGTTCCCGGTCACCGATCCGGCCGGCTCGGTCGACGAGATGCTCGACGTGGTCCGCGAGCACCGCGCCGCCTGATCCGGGTGTGCCGAAGGGCCCCCGGTCGAACGCTCGGCGTCGACCGGGAGCCCTGCGCACCGCGGGTCAGGCCGGGAGGGTCCAGCGCTGGTTGGCGCCGGCGAAGCAGTCCCAGATCTGCAGCCGGGTGCCGTCGGCGGAGCTGTTGCCGGTGGTGTCCAGGCACTTGTTCGACTGCGGGTTGCGCAGCGTGCCGTTGGACTGGGCCTGCCACACCTGGGCGCCGCTGCCGTTGCATTCCCAGAGCTGCACCTGGGCGCCGTTGGCGGTGGAGCCGCTGGCGACGTCGGCGCACTTGCCGAGGGCGCGCAGCGTGCCGTTGCTGGCCACGGTCCAGCTCTGCGCGGTGGTGCCGTTGCAGCCCCACAGCTGCACCGCCGTGCCGTTGGCGCTGCTCGCCGAGGCCACATCGACGCACTTGCCGCCGATCCCGGTGATCGGGCCGGTACGGCCGGTCGGCGGTGGGGTCGTGCCGCCCATGATGGTGTCGTACATCGCGCTGACCAGCGAGGTCGAGCCGGTGGTGTCCTGGGACAGCTCCCAGTTCATCACCCCGCCGGCGTTGGCCAGGGCCCACTGCGTCTTGCGCTTTACCGTCGGGATGCCGTTGTAGCACTGCTGCGCGCCGCCGACGGTGGTGCAGTCCCGGTTGGCGTTCGCCGGGTCCATTCCGACCAGCGCCGAGTACGTGTAGTAGCCGGGGCGGCTGTAGAAGGGGATCCCGAGGACGGCCTTGCTGGCCGGCAGCCCGCGGGACTTCCACAGGTTGATGCTGGCGATCGACCAGTCGTAGTTGGCGTGCGGGCTGCCGCCGTCGTACGCCATGATGTTGAGCCAGTCGACCTGGCCGAACACGGCCGTCTGTACGCCCTGGACGCTGCCGCCCTCGGAGACCACGGCGGCGGTGAGCAGCTTGCCGCGGCTGTGCATCGCGCTGCTCAGCTGCGTCATGAGTTGGGTGTAGTTGTTGGCCGAGGCGCCCGGGTCCGGGTACTCCCAGTCCATGTCGACGCCGTCGAGGTTGTACTGGTTGACGAAGTTGACCAGGTTGTTGACGAAGGTGGTCCGGCTGCCGGCGTTGGCGGCGAGGGCCTCGAAGGCCGAGTCGTTGCCGTCGTTCCAGCCGCCGACCGCGATCGACACCTTGACGTTGTTGGCGTGCCCGAGCGAGACCAGCGAGGAGAGTTTGCTGGGGTTCTCCACCGGGCGCAGGCTGCCGTCGTTGTTGGGCAGCACGAAGGCGTAGTTGATGTGGGTGAGCTTGTTGTACTGGACGGTGTTGACGTTGCCGGCCCAGGAGGGCATGTAGCCGACGCTCTTGAAGTTGTTCGGCAGCACCACGGCCTGCGCGGCGGTGGGGACGAGGGTGAGGGTGGCGCCGGCCGTGGCCAGCGCGAGCAGACCGGCGGCGAGGGCGCGGCGGAGTGGTGAGGACATCGGGGGCCTTCCCGTGGGCGGGGGACGACAGCCGCCCACGCAGGGTGGTCGCGGGCGGTCGGTGCGGGACGCAGGGACGGGGGGCCTCGAGGCAGCCAAATCTTAAAGAGTGTTAACTGTCCGAGTCAATCAACGTCGGTGGATTTCCGGACATGCGTGCCGTCGCGAAGGATCCGGCGCCCCGCAACGCCGCCCCTCCGTCGGCTGTGCGCCGGCTGCCGGGGATCCCAAACGACCGTTAAGCTGACCGGGTGGGAATCGACGAGCTGTACCCGTCCGACCGGCTGAGCGCCGCGCAGCGCGCCACCGCTGCCGCAGGCCTGGACGCCCTGCTGCTCACGCCCGGCTCCGACCTGCGCTACCTCACCGGGTACGACGCCCACGCGGGCGAGCGGCTGACCTGTCTGGTGCTGCCCGCCGAGGGCACGCCGACGCTGATCGTGCCCACGCTGGAGCGACCGGCCGCCGAGGCCTCCCCGGCGCCGGCCACCGGAGTGCGCATCGTCGATCACGCCGACGGGGCCGACCCGTACCCCCTGGTCGTCGCCGCCCTCGACGCCCCGCCCGCGGCGGTCGGCCTGGCCGACCGGATGTGGGCCGAGCAGGTCCTCGCGCTGCGGGCCGCGCTGCCCGGCGCGGCGCAGCGGCTCGCCGGCGAGGTGCTGCGCGAGCTGCGGATCCGCAAGTCCCCGGCGGAGGTCGCGGCCCTCGCCGAGGCCGGCGCGGCGATCGACGAGGTGCACCTGCGGATGGGGGAGTGGCTGCGCCCGGGGCGCACCGAGGCCGAGGTGGCGACCGACATCGCGGCGGCGATCCGCGCCGCCGGGCACGTCAGCGTGGACTTCGTGATCGTGGCCGCCGGGCCGAACGGGGCCAGCCCGCACCACGGCACCTCGGACCGGCCGATCGGCGCCGGTGAGCCGGTGGTGGTGGACATCGGCGGCACCATGGCATCGGGGTACCGCTCGGACTGCACCCGCACGTACGTCGCGGGCGGGCCGGCTCCGGCCGAGTTCCTGGACTACTACGCGGTGCTGCGCGACGCCCAGCGCGCCGCGGTGGCGGCGGTACGGCCCGGAATCAGCGGCGCCGCGGCCGACGCCGCCGCCCGGGAGCCGATCGCCGCCGCCGGCTACGGCCCCGCGTTCCTGCACCGCACCGGCCACGGCATCGGCCTGGACGGTCACGAGGAGCCCTACCTGGTGGCCGGCAACGACCGGCCGCTGGAGCCCGGAATGGCGTTCTCCATCGAACCGGGCATCTACCTGGCGGGCCGGCACGGCGCCCGCATCGAGGACATCGTCGTCTGCACCACGGACGGCGTGCAGCGGCTCAACACCACCCCCACGGAGCTCATCGCGCTATGACTGTCGACCGGATCCTCCCCACCGACGAGGCCCACGACCTGCTGGACCTCGCCACCGAACTCGCCGATCGCGAGCTCGCGCCGAAGGCCGTCGGCTTCGAGGAGCGCGCCGAGTTCCCCCGCGAGGTGCTGCGAACCCTCGGCCGGGCCGGCCTGCTCGGCCTGCCGTACCCGGAGGAGCACGGCGGCGCCGCACAGCCGTACGAGGTGTACCTCCAGGTGCTGGAGATCCTGGCCAGCCGCTGGCTCGCGGTCGCCGAGGCGGTCAGCGTGCACACCCTGTCCTGCTACCCGGTGGCCGCGTTCGGCAGCGACGAGCAGCGCAAGCTGCTGCCCGACATGCTCGGGGGCGAACTGCTCGGGGCGTACTGCCTCTCCGAGCCGCAGGGCGGCTCCGACGCGGCGGCGCTGAGCACCCGGGCGGTCCGCGACGGCGACGCGTACGTCGTCTCCGGCACCAAGGCGTGGATCACCCACGCCCGGACCGCCGACTTCTACAACGTCTTCTGCCGCACCGGCGGGCCCGGCCCGAAGGGCATCTCCTGCCTGCTCGCCGACGCGGGCACCGCCGGCATCACCCCCCAGGCGGCCGAGCGGACCATGGGTCTGCGCTCCTCGCCGGTGGCGCAGATCGCCTTCGACGAGGCGCGGGTGCCGGCCGAGCGGCTGATCGGCGGCGAGGGGGCGGGTTTCACCATCGCCATGTCCGCACTGGACTCGGGCCGGCTGGGCATCGCGGCCTGCGCGGTCGGCCTGGCCCAGGCCGCACTGGACTACGCGGTGGGGTACGCGCGCGAGCGGCAGCAGTTCGGTCGGGCGATCGTCGACTTCCAGGGGCTGGGCTTCCTGCTCGCCGACGCGGCGACCCAGATCTCCGCCGCCCGCGCGCTGACCCTCGCGGCGGCCCGACTGCGCGACGCCGGGCGTCCGTACTCGATCGAGGCGGCCAAGGCGAAGCTGTTCGCCACCGACATGGCGATGCGGGTGACGACCGACGCGGTGCAGGTGCTCGGTGGCGCCGGCTACGTGGCCGACCACCCGGTGGAGCGGTACATGCGCGAGGCCAAGGTGTTGCAGATCGTGGAGGGCACCAACCAGATCCAGCGGCTGGTCATCTCCCGGGCTCTGGCCAGGGGCTGAGCGCGGGTCGACGATGCGTGGCGGCGCGGCTGCGGTGGGTCCACCGCCGCCCGCCGCCGGCACGGCCAGGTGGGCGCCTCGTCGCCGTCGGGCGTTTTTCCCGGTAGGTTGCTCGCCGTGGAGGAGATCGACCGCGCCATCGTCGCAGCGTTGACCGCTGACGGCCGTCTGTCGTACACCGACCTGGCCGACAAGGTGGGGCTGTCGGTGTCCGCCGTGCACCAGCGGGTGCGCCGGCTTGAGCAGCGCGGGGTGGTCAAGGGGTACGCCGCGCGGGTCTCCTTCGAGGCGCTGGACCTGCCGTTGACCGCGTTCGTGGCGATCCGCCCGTTCGACCCGTCGCAGCCCGATGACGCCCCGGAGCGGCTGGCCCACCTGCCCGAGATCGACTCCTGCTACTCGGTGGCGGGGGAGGACTTCTACATGCTGCTGGTGCGGGTTGCCAGCCCGGCCGACCTGGAGCGGGTGCTCCAGGAGATCCGTACGTCGGCGAACGTGACCACCCGGACCACGGTGGTGCTGTCCACCCCGTACGAGAACCGGCCGCCGAAGATCAGTGCCGGGCCACCGAGTCGGTCGCGGTCCCGGGCGCCGGAGGAGCCGGCTGGTTCCACCGCAGGATGACCTGCCGGCCGTGCTCGTGACCGAGCACGCTGACCGTGGCGGTGTCCAACCGCAGCAGGCCGCCGGCGGACGGCGGCAGGCCGATCCAGCGGGCGCCGAGCACCCGCAGGCTGTGCGCGTGGCCCACCAGCGCCACGGTGCCCCGGTCGAGCAGCGGGGCGACCCGGGTCAGCACCCGGTCGAGGCGGGTGCCCACCTGCGCGGGCGACTCTCCGCCGGGGCAGCCGTCGGTCCAGATGTTCCAGTGCGGTTGGTCCTCGTGGATGTCGACGGTGGTGCGTCCCTCGTACTCGCCGTAGTTCCACTCGCTGAGGTCCTCGTCGACGCCGTCGACGGTGAGCCCGGCCAGCTGCGCGGTGCGCAGCGCCCGGGAGCGGGGGCTGGCCAGCACCGTGACGAATCGCCGCCCGGCCAGGAACGCGGCGAGGGTGCGGGCCTGCCGCTCGCCGTCGGGGGTCAGCTCCAGATCGGTGTACGAGGTGTGCCGCCGAGTGGCGCTCCAGGTGGTCTCGCCGTGCCGGATCAGCAGGAGCTCTCCCATGCGGCCAGTTAACCATCGCGGACATCGCGGCACCCGGCGGCCTCCGATGCCACCGTCCCGGATACTCAACCTATCTTCCTAGGATGCCTTACAGGGTGTGCCGACCGGCACCACCGGTTTCGGCACCGGGAGAGCGGGCAAGCGAGCCGGGAGAAACGCCAGACGGAGGAGGCGCGATGAGCTTCACCGAGAAGGCCCGAAACAAGGTCGAGCAGATGGCCGGTGCCGCGAAGGAGCGGATCGGCGACAAGACCGACAACGAGCAGATGCGTGGCGAGGGCGCCAGCCAGCAGAGCGACGCGCGCGCCAAGCAGGCCGGTCAGAACGTCAAGGAAGCCGGCCGCAACGTGAAGGACGCCTTCACGAAGTGACCTGAGCGGTCCACCGGGTCCCTGGGCGGTCGCCGCCCGGGGACTCGGCGTGTGCTCCGGTTAGGGTCGCGGGGTGACCGTGCTCCGCTCCCTGGTGTTGTTCGCACTGGCCGCGCTGGCGGAGATCGGCGGCGCATGGCTGGTCTGGCAGGGCTGGCGGGAGCAGCGCGGCCTGTGGTGGATCGCCGCCGGCGTGGTGGCGCTGGGCTGCTACGGCTTCGTGGCCACGTTCCAGCCGGACCCGAACTTTGGCCGGATCCTGGCCGCGTACGGCGGGGTGTTCGTGGCGGGCTCGCTGGGCTGGGCGATGGTGGTGGACGGCTTCCGGCCGGACCGGTGGGACCTGGCCGGCGCGGCGCTGTGCCTGCTCGGCGTCGCTGTCATCATGTACGCGCCGCGCGGCGGCTCGGCTTGATTCCGCAGGACGCGCTCCACGCCTCCCGGACGGGGGCGGCGCGAGCGGGGGCACCGAACTCCATTCACGTCT
Organism: Micromonospora sp. CV4; assembly: GCF_003667455.1. Classification (NCBI taxonomy): domain Bacteria; kingdom Bacillati; phylum Actinomycetota; class Actinomycetes; order Micromonosporales; family Micromonosporaceae; genus Micromonospora; species Micromonospora sp. CV4. The sequence goes on from NZ_RCVI01000439.1 coordinate 41,963, forward strand.
GCCATGATCCACGTTGTGATCCGGCCTCGACTCCGTCCGCTGCTCGCTGCGCTGGCGACGGGGACCGTCCTCTCCGGCGCCGCGTGCGCGGTCCCGCCCTCCCGGGCCGCACCGCCGATCTTCGTCGGCCCGTCGGTCACCACGGCCGCGCCGCCACCCGCCGCCACGGCCGGACCGTCACCCACCGCCACGGGGCTGGAGAGTCCGCCGGCGGCTGGCGTTCCGGGTGCGACGCCGGTGGGGGCCCGGCCACCGGTGGTGGATCACGGACCGCGTAGCGGTAACCGGGTGGCGCTGACCTTCGACGCGGACATGACCGACGGGATGCTGCAGAACCTGCGCACCGGTCGGGTGAAGTCGTACGCCAACCTGCGCATCGTCGACCTGCTGGAACGGGAGCAGATCCCGGCGACGTTCTTCCTGACCGGCAAGTGGGTGCAGCGGTATCCGGAGGTGACCCGTCGGCTCGCCGGTAACCCGCGCTTCGAGTTGGCCAACCACACGTACGGGCATGAGGCGTTCACCGGCGACTGTTACGACCTGCCCCGGGTGCGGGCGACCGGGATGACCGACAACGTGGCGAGGACGTTCCGGGCAATCGAGCCGTACGGCGGCCGGCAGACCCGGTACTTCCGCTTTCCGGGGCTCTGCCACGACGCGGCGGCGCTGGACGCGCTGGCACCGCTCGGGCTGACGGTGGTGGACGGGGACGTGGTCAGCGGTGATCCGTTCGCCACGGCCTGGGAGCCGCTCGTGCGGGCGGTGCTGGACAACGTGCGCCCCGGGTCGGTCGTGATCATGCACGTGACCGAGGCGAATGCCCGGATGACGGACGAGGCGCTGCCGCACATCCTGGCGGGGCTCCGCGAGCGGGGCCTGGTCCCGGCGACGCTGTCCGAGGTGCTGGCGGGCGCCTGAGTGGCGCCGGCAGGACGCCGGTGAGCGTGATACCTCAGGGTCATTTTCATACCTGAGAGTCATCGCGCTCATGCGGCACCGACCGACCCCCGGGGGAAGGATCCCCGGGGGTGTCGTGGGTGGTGGGTCAGTCGTCGCGGTGGTCGGCCCACCACTGCTGGCCGCTGTCGGGCAGGGTGTCGATCGGGTCGTAGTAGGCGTAGCGCTTGTTGAGCGCCTCCAGGTCGGCGGACTCGATGGAGGTGCGGTAGTTCTTGGTCCAGTAGGAGATGCCGCGGTCGCGGTCGTAGTCGGTGAGCATGTGCACCCAGCGCTTGCCGACGAAGGGGACGTCGCAGACGATCCGCGGGGTGGCGTAGCCGGGCAGGTAGCCCATGATGTCGTGCTGGAGCTGCTGGGCGTGCCAGACCGGGACCCGCCAGTGTTCGGCGTTGGGGATCATGTCGCACATGTAGAAGTAGTACGGCAGGATGCCGGCCTCGCCCTGGAGCGCGAAGCAGAGGTCGAGCAGCTCGGGGGTGGTGGCGTTGACGCCGCGCATGAGCACGCCCTGGTTGCGGACGTCGCGGACGCCGACGTCGAGGGCGGTCTGGGCGGCCTTGGCGACCAGTGGGGTGAGCGACTGGGCGTGGTTGACGTGGGTGTGGATGGCGAGGTTGACGCCGCGGCGGGCGGCGGTGCGGGCGACGCGTTCCAGGCCTTCGACGACGTCGGGCTGCAGCCAGTGTTGGGGCAGGCCCATGAGGGCCTTGGTGGCGAGCCGGATGTCGCGGACCGTCTCCAGTTCCAGCAGGCGCATGAGGTACGACTCGAGATTGCGCCAGGGCACGTTGGCCACGTCGCCACCGGAGACGACGACGTCGCGGACGCCGGGGTGGGCCTTGAGGTAGCTGATGTGGGCGTCGTAGCGCTCGACGGGCTTCAGGGTGAGTTTGAGCTTGTCGACGGCGGGGGTGGAGTTGCCGACGAGGTCCATCCGGGTGCAGTGCCCGCAGTACTGGGGGCAGGTGGAGAGCAGTTCGGCGAGGACCTTGGTGGGGTAGCGGTGGGTGAGCCCTTCGGCGACCCACATGTCGTGTTCGTGCAGTGAGTCGCGGCTGGCGTACGGGTGCGACGGCCAGTCGGTGCGCCGGTCGGAGGCGACGGGGATCATGTAGCGGCGGATGGGGTCGGCGAGCAGCGCCTCGGTGGTGAGGGGCGCGAACGGCACCATCGTGTTGATCATTTGGGGTGGCACCAGCATCGACATGGTGGCCAGGGCCTTCTGGTCGGCCTCGAGGTCGGTGTAGAAGCTCTCGTCGATGAGGTCGCCGAGGACGGTGCGCAGCTGCTTGATGTTCTTGACGCAGTTGACGCGTTGCCACTGGGCGGATTCCCACTGGTCGCGGGTGACGTGGCGCCAGCCGGGGAAGCGGGTCCAGTCGGGTTCGACCAGGGGGTGGCGGCGGTATTCGTACGGCTGCCCGGCGGTCGGTACGGCGACCGGGGCGTGACGGGGTTGAGGGATGGTCTCAACCGGTTGGGTCTGGGTCACGGCCCCTCCTCGGTGCTGCGGCTGATCAACGAAACCCGAAGGCTACTGGAAAATATCCGGTGAAGAAATTAGTCTGCCGTAAGTTTTCCCGTTACGCGATCCCCCGACCGGGGCTTCGGGCGGCTGAAGAGGGGGAGGTCGGCGTGACGTCACCGGTGGGACTGCACCGCGTCGTGGAACCGGCGGGGGTGCTGCCGCAGGCGGCCTGGCGGTTGGACGCGTCCGCCGCGATCGCGCCGAACGAGGTGCGGATCCGGGTGGAACGGCTGAACCTGGACGCGGCGAGCTTCCGGCAGCTGTCGGAGAAGCACGGTGGGGACGGCGACGCGGTCCGCGCCGAGGTGCTGGAGATCATCTCCACCCGGGGGAAGATGCAGAACCCGGTGACCGGGTCCGGTGGGATGCTGATCGGCACGGTCGAGGAGGCCGGCCGGCGTTCCCCGCTGGGCCTCAAGCCGGGCGAGAGGGTCGCCACCCTGGTGTCGCTGACCCTGACGCCGCTGGTGGTGACCGACGGGTTGGCCCGTTGGGACGGGCGCAGCGAGCAGGTGCCCTGCGACGGGTGGGCGATCCTGTTCGCCCGCTCCATCGCCGCGGTGCTCCCGGACGACGAGGACCCGCAGCTGTCCCTGGCCGTGCTGGACGTGTGCGGGGCGCCCGCGCTGACCGCGCGGGTGGTGTCGCGCTACGTCGAGGAGCGGCACCGTGCGGGTGATCCGACGCCGGTGCGCGTCGCGGTGATCGGCGGCGCGGGCAAGAGCGGGTCGCTGTCGCTGGCCGCGGCGCGGCGGGCGGGCGCCGCGCGTACCGTCGGGGTGGTGCCGGTGGCGGCGGAGCGCGACGCGCTGACGGCCGCCGGCCTGGCCTCGGTGGTGGCGATGGCCGACGCCCGGGACCCGGTGGGGCTGTCCACGGCGGTGACCACCGCGCTGGGCGCCCCGGCGGACGTCACCGTGGTGTGCGTGGACGTGCCGGGCTGCGAGCACGGGGCGGTGCTGGCCACCGCCGACGGCGGCACGGTGATCTTCTTCTCGATGGCGACGAGCTTCTCCGCCGCGGCGTTGGGCGCCGAGGGGTTGGCCGCGGACGTGACGATGCTGGTGGGCAACGGGTACGTGCCGGGGCACGCGGAGCTGGCGTTGGGGCTGCTGCGCGCCGAGCCGGGGGTCCGTCGGCTGTTCGCGGCGCGGATCGCGGCAGACTGAGGTCATGACGAACCCCTCGACCTTGTACCGCGGCGGCGTGCTGCACTGTCCCGCCGACCCGAGCGCTACCGCGCTGCTGGTTTCCGGTGGGCGGATCGCCTGGCTGGGCACCGACGGTGACGCGCCGCCCGCCGACCGGGTGGTGGACCTCGGCGGGGCGCTGGTGACGCCGGCGTTCGTGGACGCGCACGTGCACGCCACCGACACCGGGTTGACGCTGTCCGGGCTGGAGTTGTCCGGGGTGCGCTCGGCGGCGGAGTTGCTGGACGCGGTGGCCGCGTTCGCGGCCGGCCAGCCGGCGGACGCGGTGGTGCTGGGGCACGGCTGGGACGAGTCGGGCTGGCCGGACCCGGCGCTGCCGGACGCGGCGGCGCTGGACCGGGCGGCGGGCGGCCGGCGGGTGTACCTGTCGCAGGCGTCCATCCACTCGGCGCTGGTGTCGACGGCGTTGCTGGCGGCGTGTCCGCAGGCGGCGGCCGCGCCCGGGTACGACGCGTCGGGGTGGCTGCGTCGTGACGCGCATCATGTGGTGCGGGCGGCGGCGCAGGGATCGGTGAGCCGGGCGCAGCGGGTCGCCGCGCAGCGGGTGGCCCTGGCGCACGCGGCGTCGCTGGGTATCGCCGCGGTGCACGAGTGCGGTGGCCCGGACATCTCCGACGAGGAGGACTTCACCGGCCTGCTGGGCATCTCCGGCGCCGGGCTGCCGGAGGTGTACGGGTACTGGGGTGAGCTGGGTGGCGCGGCGCGGGCCCGGGAGTTGGGCGCGGTGGGCGCCGGCGGTGACCTGTTCGCGGACGGGGCGTTGGGTTCGCGGACGGCGCACGTGTCGCAGCCGTACGGCGACGGTGACGGTTGCGGGCACGGGTACCTGTCGGTCGAGCAGGTGCGCGATCACCTGCTGGACTGTGCGGCGCACGGTATGCAGGGCGGGTTCCACGCGATTGGTGACGCGGCGATCGGCACGGTGCTGGAGGGCTTCGCGGCGGCGGCGCGGACGGTGGGCGTGGAGCGGTTGCGCGCGGCCCGGCACCGCATCGAGCACGCGGAGATCATGAGTAAGCGGCTGATCGCCGGGTTCGTGGAGTACGGGGTCGTGGCGAGCATGCAGCCGGCGTTCGACCGGCTGTGGGGTGGCGCGGGCCGGATGTACGAGTCGCGGCTGGGTCTGGACCGGTCGTTGGAGTCCAACCCGATGGGCGCGATGCACGGGGTGGGGGTGGCGCTGGCGTTCGGGTCGGATTCGCCGGTGACGCCGCTGGACCCGTGGGGGTCGGTGCGGGCGGCGGCGGCGCACCACAACCCGGCGCAGCGGATGAGCGTGCGGGCGGCGTTCGCCGCGCACACGCGCGGCGGGTGGCGGGCGGTGCACCTGGACGTCGAGGGGGTCCTCGCCCTGGGCGCGCCGGCGACGTTCGCGGTGTGGTCGACGCCGGCCGGTGTGCAGCAGGGCCTGCCGGTGCTGCTGGCCGAGGATCCGGAGCTGCGGGGTCCGGACGACCCGACGCCGCTGCCGGTGTGCCGGAGCCTGGTGCTGCGCGGTGAGGTCATCTATGAGGAAGGTTCGTCGTGACCGGGAAGCTTGATCTTGACCCTGCGCTGGTGGCGCGGGCGCGGGAGTTGGCGCGTCGGGCCGGGCAGCCGGTGGTGGACCTGGCGCGCAGCCACACCACGGTGTCGGTGGAGCGGGCGGTGCTGCGGCTGGCCGGGGTGACCGGCGCCGACCCGGACGGCATTCCGTGGGTGAACCGGCTCGTCGACGCCGTCGTCGCGGACGTGGGGCTGGGTCACGGGGTGGCCGTGCCGGTGTTCGACGCGCTGGCCCGCGAGGGCGTCACGGACGTGACGCTGCTGGCGCAGAAGGCCGCCGCCGGTTCGGTGCGGTTCACCCAGCCCACCGGGCGGGCCGCCACGGCCGCCCGGTCGGCGGCGCGCCGGGCGGTCGGCGCGGGCATCCGGCGTATCGACCGGCGGCGCGCCGAGCGTGATCGCCTCGTCAAGCGGCACGGGGATCCGGCGCAGCGGCCGTGGATCTACCTGATCGTGGCGACCGGGGACATCTACGAGGACATTCCGCAGGCGCAGGCCGCGGCCCGGGCCGGCGCGGATGTCATCGCGGTGATCCGCTCCACGGGGCAGTCGCTGCTGGACTACGTGCCCGAGGGCGCGACCCGGGAGGGGTTCGCCGGCACGTACGCCACGCAGGAGAACTTCCGGCTGATGCGGGCGGCGCTGGACGAGTCGTCGAAGGAGTTGGGCCGCTACGTGCGGTTGACCAACTACGCGTCCGGGCTGTGCATGCCGGAGATGGCGACCCTCGCGGGGTTGGAACGCCTCGACATGATGTTGAACGACTCGATGTACGGGATCCTGTTCCGCGACATCAACCCGATCCGCACCTTCGTCGACCAGCGGTTCTCCCGGCAGGTCCACGCCCGCGCCGGCATCATCATCAACACCGGTGAGGACAACTACCTGACCACCGCCGACGCCGTCGACGAGGCGCACACGGTGACCGTGTCGCAGCTGCTCAACGAGTTCTTCGCGCACGAGGCGGGCCTGGCGGACTGGCAGTTGGGGCTGGGGCACGCGTTCGAGATCAACCCGGAGGTGCCGGAGTCGTTCCGGTTGGAGTTGGCGCACGCGCTGCTGGCCCGGGAGTTGTTCCCGGACGCGCCGCTGAAGTGGATGCCGCCGACCAAGCACATGACCGGTGACGTGTTCCGGGGCAACCTGCTCGACGGGTTCTTCAACCTGGCGGGAGCGCTGACCGGTCAGGGCATCCTGCTGGTGGGGATGATGACCGAGGCGGTGGTGACGCCGTGGCTGTCCGACCGGGACATCGCCCTGCAGAACGTGCGGTACGTGCTGGGCGCCGCCGGTGGGCTGCACGAGGACTTCGTGCCCGCGCCGGGCGGGTTCATCCGGCGGCGCGCCAACCAGGTCCTCGGCGAGGCGTTGGACCTGCTGGAGCGCATCGGGGAACAGACGCTGCTCGCGGCGATCGCCGAGGGCACGTTCGGGATCATGAAGCGGCCGGCGGACCGCGGTAAGGGCCTCGCCGGGGTCGCCGCGCACGAGGCTGACTACTGCAACCCGGCCACCGAGATCCTGGAGGCGGCGGCGTGAGCGAGCGCAGCGAGCGAACCGGCCAGCACAGCAGCCACGCGCTCACGACGCCGCGAAGCGGTGGCGTGAGCAAGCAGATCGTGCGGCCGTACGGGGACACCACCGGCGACGGGATGGTGCAGGTGTCGTTCACCCTGCCGGTGTCGCACGACAAGCGGGCCGAGGGCGCGGCGGTGCAGCTGGCCAACAAGATGGGCATCGACCCGGCGATGGTGGTGCACGCCAAGCCGATGGGCGACGGGTTCACCTTCTTCGTCGTCTACGGGCGGGTGAACCACCTGGTCGACCTGGGCGCCGTGCAGGTGGTGGAGCGGGACTTCGCGCTGCTGTCGGCCAAGGAGGTCAACACGGTGGTCAAGCAGCGGCTGCGGCGCAAGCTGTCCGTGGTCGGGGCGTGCATCGGCACCGACGCCCACACCGTGGGCATCGACGCGATCCTCAACGTCAAGGGCATCGCGGGGGAGAAGGGCCTGGAGTACTACCGGGAGTTGAAGGTCACCAACCTGGGCGCGCAGGTCAGCGTGCCGGAGCTGGTGGAGGCCGCCCGGGCCGAGAAGGCCGACGCGGTGCTCGTGTCGCAGGTCGTCACCCAACGCGACGCGCACCTGCACAACACCCGGGAGATGTCCGCGGCGTTCCGCGAGGCGATGCCCGCCGGGCGGCGACCGCTGCTCATCGTCGGCGGCCCCCGGTTCGACGAGACGATGACCGACGAGTTGGGCGTGGACCGGATCTTCGGTCGGGGCACCACGCCCGGCGAGGTGGCCAGCTACCTCGTGCACGCCCTGATCACGCAGCGAAAGGCGATGGCATGACCGACTCCAGGCTCGGGTTGACAGTGACGCACCGGCGGTACGTGCCGTACTCGCACGCCCACTACGCCGGCAACCTCGTCGACGGGGCGTACGCCGTCGGACTGTTCGGCGACGTCGCCACCGAGGTGTGCATCCGCACCGACGGCGACGAGGGTCTGTTCGCGGGCTACTCCGACGTGCGGTTCAGCGCGCCGATCCGCGCCGGTGACGTCATCGAGGTGACCGCGCAGGTGTCGCGCGTGGGCACCCGCAGCCGCACGCTGGAGTTGAGCTGCGCGGTGGTGTGCCGGGGCCGGCCGGACCGCTCCGAGTCCGCCGCCGAGGTCCTGGACCCGCCGATCGTGGCGGTCACCGCGACCGGCACCGTGGTCGTCCCCGCCGCGTCGTGACCCTGGCGGTCTGCGCGGACGTCGGCTCCACGTACACCAAGGCGGCCGTGGTGGACCTGGCCGCCGGGCTGCTGGTGGGCGCCGCGGCCGCGCCCACCACGGTGGGCAGCGACGTGCTGCACGGCCTGGACGCCGCGGTCGCGGCGGCCACCGCCGGGCTCGGCGTGCGCGAGATGCCGTGGTACGTCTGCTCGTCGGCCGGCGGTGGGCTGCGGCTGGCCGTGATCGGCTACGAGCCGCTGGTCACCGCGCAGGCGGGCCGGCGCGTCGGGCTGTCCGCCGGCGCGCACGTGGTGCACGTGGCGGCCGGGCGGCTCGGCGCGGCGGACCTGGCGGCCCTGCGGGCGGCGCGACCGGACGTGGTGCTGCTCGTCGGCGGCACCGACGGTGGTGACGCCGACACGATCACCCACAACGCGACCCGGCTGGCCCGGGCCCGCTGGCGGGTGCCGGTGGTGCTCGCCGGCAACGGCGACGTCCGCGCGGAGCTGACCGGGCTGCTGGAGTCCGCCGGGGTGCCCGTGACGGCGGCCCAGAACGTGCTGCCCCGCATCGGGGTGCTCGCCCCCGCGTCGGCGCGGGCGGCGATCCGCGCGGTGTTCCTGCGCCACGTCATCGGCGGCAAACGGCTGTCGCGGGGCACCCGGTTCGCCCGGCTGGTCCGCGCGGCGACCCCCGACGCGGTCCTCACCGGCGTGGAGGTCCTCGCCGACACCATCGGCGGGGACCTCGCCGTGGTCGACGTGGGTGGGGCCACCACCGACGTGTACTCGGTGCTCACCCCCGACGAGCGGGCCACCGGGCCGGGCCGGGAGGTCGCCGGCAGCCTGTGGCGGGCCCGCACCGTGGAGGGGGACCTGGGCATGCGGTGGAGCGCCCCCGGGGTCGTGCGCGCCGCCGAGGACGAGCGGCTGCTCGCCCCCGGTGAGCGGGACGACCTGGCGGCGGCCGCGCAACGCCGCGCCGCCGACCCGGCGTTCCTGGCCGCCGACGACGCCGAGCGGGCCGTGGACGCCCGGATCGCCACCCTCGCGGCCACGGTGGCGCTGCGCCGGCACGCCCGGGGCGCCGCGACCGGTGAACGCGCCGGCCGGGACCTGCGCGACGTGCGGCTCATGGTGGGCTCCGGCGGGGTGCTGCGGCACGCTCCGGAGCACACGGCGGGGCAGG